>CAZLRQ010000108.1:0-8173 GCA_964562035.1 uncultured Rhodoferax sp.
GGCGGTGTACGACCTGCGCGAACTGTGGCGCAACTTTGGCCCGCGCGTGGAAACCGTGCGTGCTGAAGCTACGCCAGGTCGCAACGACCCATGCTCTTGCGGCAGCGGCAAGAAATACAAGAAGTGCTGCGGGGCCTGAATGGGCTGCGGGACTGATGCCGTGGGTCGTTGGATATGAGGAAGTCTGTTGTTTTCATGGGCGTTGCCGGCTGTGGCAAGTCCAGCCTAGCCGCCGCGGTCGCCCTGGCTGCGGGTTTTCCGTTGGTGGAGGGTGACGACCACCACAGCGATGCAAACCGCGCCAAGATGAGCCAGGGCATTGCCTTGACCGACGAAGACCGCGATGGCTGGTTGTGCAGTTTGGGGGCGCAGCTGCAAGCGGCCCCCGGCGGCATTGCGCTGACCTGTTCAGCGCTTAAACGCCAATACCGAGACCGACTGCGTCAGGCGTCGCCCGGCCTGCGTTTCGTTTTTCTGGACCTGACCCGCGAAGCCGCACAGGCCCGGGTGGCAGCGCGAACGGCGCACTTTTTTTCGGCCAGTCTGGTCGAGAGCCAGTTTGCCGCACTGGAGCCGCCGCTTGACGAGCCCGGCGTGCTGCGGGTGGATGCCACCGCCGCACTGGATCAACTGCAATCGCAAGTTGTCACCTGGTTGCGCGCCAGTGCGTCAGAGCTTGGCTGAGGGCCACACTGCCCAGAGCACCCGGTAACGATCTTTACCGGCTCTTCTTGCTGGACGTGCCATTGCCAATGATGCCGCCAATGGCCGCGCCACCCAAGGTGCCCAGCGTGCTGCCGCCCGTCAAAATCGAGCCGCCGACCGCGCCCACACCCGCACCGATGGCGGTGTTTTGTTGCTTTTGAGACAGGTTGGCGCAGGCCACCACGAAGGGCAGTAGCAGCAGCGCCAACAGAGGCCGGACAAGACGGGAGAGGGTGGTTTTCATGGTGGGGATCGCTCCAAAAAATGCACCGTCACATCAACGGCGCTGACTGCGTATTATTTGACCGAGGTCATGCCCCAAGGTATCCAGGTGTATCGCGCGGAGCACGTTGAAACAGGTGATTGCACCGCCGGTTTTTGCAAGCCAGAATTCGCTTTGAAGCCCTTGAGCCTTGTTGCCGCTTCGGTCAAGCCTTGACGCACCTCGTTACATAAGACGGGTGCAGGCGCTGTTCGTTTCGTTGAATTAGGACCGTGTTGGCGTAGCCGTGGTGAGTCGTCGCTGGCTCACCACGGCAGCATTTGCCCGTCGTGGTTGAAAAATCCCCCGGAGTCACTGGCTTGCAGCCGATCCAGCACGGTTAGCAAGCGCAGTGCGGCTTCCTCCGGTGCCCGCACGTCCAGCCCGGTTTTGGCAAAGGGGGCGGACAGGGCGCTGTGCACCGTGCCGGGGTGCAGCGCCACGCAAATGGCGCCGGGGTGGCGCCGGGCCAGTTCGATGGCGGCGGTGTGCACCAACTGGTTCAGGGCCGCCTTGCTGGCGCGGTAGCTGTACCAGCCGCCCAGGCGGTTGTCGCCAATGCTGCCCACCTTGGCTGACAAGGTGGCAAACACGGCCTTGCCCTGGCGCGGCAGCAGGGGCAAAAAATGCTTCATCAGCAGTGCCGGGCCAATGGCGTTGATGGCAAACACCTGCGCCATTTGCGCCGGGTCCAGTTGCGACCAGCTTTTCTCGGGCTGGTGGCCGTTGCTGTGCAGCATGCCGGTGGCATCAATCACCAGGCGAAGGTCCAGCCGGTCGGCGCGTGCCATCTCCGCCACATGGGCGGCAGCCCGCTTGATAGAGGGCTCACTCAGCAGGTCCAGCGCCGGGGTGCTGCGCCGCGACAGGCCCACGACGCGGGCATATCGGGCGTCAGACTGCAGTTGCGCCAGCAGCGCCGCGCCCACGCCACCGGTGGCGCCGATGACCACGGCCAGGGCGCTGGGGGTGCAGGGGTTGGGTGAGGGCGGTGCGGTGATCATTGGGTCAGCAGCAGTGTGGCCAGCGTCAGCATCATCAGGGCAATGATGCTGTCCAGCACGCGCCAGGCGGTGACGGTTGCAAACAGCGGGCCCAGCAAACGGGCGCCAAACCCCAGGGCCGAGAACCAGAGCAGGCTGCCCAGGCATGCGCCCCAGCCAAACACCCACCGGCCGGCATCACCCCGCTGGTTGGCCACCGAGCCCAACAACACCACGGTGTCCAGGTAAACGTGGGGGTTTAAAAAAGTAAACCCAAAGCAGGCCAGCAGGGCGGCGCCCAGCGAGGGGGCTGTCGTCGCCGCGCCCAGCGCCATCTGGTGGCCCTGCCAGGCACGGCGGGCGGCCAGCAAACCATAAGCGGCCAGAAACAGTGCGCCGCCCCAGCGGGTGACGGCAATCAGGGTGTCATTGCCCCGAATAACCGCACCGGCCCCGCCAATGCCCGCCAGAATCAGCGCGGCATCAGCCGTGGCACAAAACAGGACCAGCGCCAGCACATGCTCCCGTCGCAGCCCGGCACGCAACACAAAAGCGTTTTGTGAACCAATGGCCACAATCAGCGCCAGACCGGTGGCCAGACCGGCCCAAAAATCAGCGTTCATTCAAAGGGCTTTCCAGTAGTTCATGCAGTCGGGCCAGCGCATGCTGCACTGTGGCGTGACGAACATTAGCCCGGTCACCCGCAAAGTGGCAGTGCTCGGTGAGCACCTGGCCCGGCACGGCAAAACCAAACCACACCGTGCCCACCGGCTTGTCGGCGCTGCCGCCGCTCGGCCCGGCCACCCCCGTGACGGCCACCGCCACTTGCGCATGGGCATGCGCCAGGGCGCCCTGCACCATGGCGCGGGCGACGGCTTCACTGACGGCGCCGTGTTGCGCAATCAATTCAGGCGCCACGCCCAGCAACTCGGTTTTGGCCGCGTTGGAGTAGGTCACAAACCCGCGTTCAAACCAGGTGCTGGAGCCGGCCAGGTCGGTGCAGGTGGCGGCAATCAGGCCGCCGGTGCAACTCTCGGCGGTGGTCATCATCCAGCCTTTTTTAATAAGCAAATTGGCCACTAGCCCGCATCGATATTGGGGTGGTAGCTCTTTTATTGATAGTGATTCGGTCATGACCAGGCGCGCCATAAGGCCAGCACCAGCAGGGCGCAGGCGGCCGCCACCAGGTCGTCCAGCATGATGCCCCAGCCCGCCTTGCGCCAGGCGGCCCGGTCGGTGGCGGGGTTGACGTCATGAAACAAGCGGTCGGCCCAGCCCACCGGACCGGGCTTGGCCGCGTCAAAGTAGCGAAACAGCGCAAAGGCCGCCAACTGGGCCCAGAAGCCCGCCGGCGTGACCAGCCACAAAACCAGCCAGAACGCCACAATTTCGTCCCACACCACGCTGCTCGGGTCCAGCACACGCAGGTTTTTGGCCGTGACCGTGCTGGCCCACCAGCCCACGGGAACAGAGAGCGCCAACAAGATGGCCCAGCGGGTGTCGTTCATCAGCGGTTGCAGCACCAAAAACGCCAGCCAGGCCCACAGCGTGCCGGCCGTGCCGGGGGCTACCGGGCTCAGGCCCGAGCCAAAACCCAGGGCGATGAAATGCGCCGGGTGGGCCAGCATGAAGCGCGCCGTGGGGCGCCGTGGGGCGGTGTGCACCGGGTCGTCGGCTGCGGCTGGGGTGTCAAAAGAGTCGGGTGATGGCACGGCAGATTACCGGAAGTGGTCAAACGAGGCAAAGGTGTTGGCCACCGGTTGGCCTTGCGCGTCCCGCAGGCGCAAGCCCGGTTCAGCGTCCATGTGGCCAATGCGTGTGACCGGCGTGTCGCTGAGGGCGGCAGCGGCGGCCACGGCGTCGCGCCGGTTGGCGGGCGCCGTGAACAAAAGCTCGTAGTCGTCGCCCCCGGCCAGCGCCCAGTGTTGCCACTGGGCGGGTTTTATTTCAGTGTCAAATTGGCCCCTGGCCCTTATGTAGTAAGCATTGGTAGCTATTAAAGAAGTAGCGATTTCCACATCGACCGTGGCGCCGACACGTGACTGCTTGAGGAGGTGGCCCAGGTCGCCCAGCAGGCCGTCGCTCACATCCAGGGCGGCGGTGGCCACGCCGCGCAGGGCCTGGCCAAGCGCCACGCGCGGGGTGGGGCACTCCAGCCGCAGGCGGGCGGCCGCGAGCACGGCCTCGGGCACGGTCAGTTGGCCTTGCAGCACCTCCAGCGCCAGCCGGGCGTCGCCCAGCGTGCCGCTCACATACAGGTCGTCACCAGGGCGGGCGCCCGAGCGCAGCAGCGCTTGCGACTGGCCATTGACCACCGGCACCTCGCCAAACACGGTGATGCAAATGTTGAGTGGGCCCTGGGTGGTGTCGCCGCCCACCAGTTCGCAGCCGTGGGCGTCGGCCAGCGCCAGCAAGCCTTCTGAAAACGGCGCCAGCCAGGCCTCATCGGCTTCGGGCAGCGCCAGCGCCAGGGTAAAGGCCAGCGGTTTGGCGCCGCAGGCGGCCAGGTCGCTCAGGTTCACGGCCAGCGCCTTGTGGCCCAGGTGGCGCGGGTTCACATCAGCAAAAAAGTGGCGGCCCGCCACCAGCATGTCGCTGGAAATGGCCAGTTGCGTACCGGGTGCGGGCTGCAGCAGGGCGCAGTCGTCACCCACGCCCAGCACGGCGCGCTGCGCCGGGCGCTTGAAATAGCGCTCGATCAGGTCAAACTCACCCACCGCTGGTGTCCTGCGGGGCTTGGGCGCTGGCGGCTTCCTTCACGGGCCAGAAGAAACTGCGCAAGTGCGTGCGGGCCCGGTTGCGAATGGCGCTGTAAATGCGGCTGCGGTCCACGCCGCTGACGCTGTGCGCCCGCAATGCCAGCAAAAAGGCCAGGTAAAAGCTCACCCCGACATTGAGCACCCCCGTCACCACGATCCCGCCCATGCACCACCAAAACACCGGCAGCTTGAAGACGTCCAGCCCCAGCGAGACGCCAGCGGCCGCAATTTGCCCGGTCGACAGGGTGACGTGGCGCACATCCAGCCCCAAACCAAAAAACGTGGCAAAGGCTGGCACCAGCCCGAGCATGAAGCCCAGCGAGATATTGGCCGCCAGGCCCGAGATGTTGTCACGCATGAAGCGCGACCAGCGCGCGGCGCGCTCCGGCCCCAACCCGCGGGTGATGCGCGGGTTGTAGCGCATGGCCGAGTCCAGCCGGTGCAGCACAAACCAGTTTTCGGTCCAGCCGGCAATGATGCTGGAGGCAAACAGCAGCACCCCGGTCAGCGCGGCAAACAGGGCCGTGGGGCCGAGCAGGGTCAGGTCGTCCAGCACGTGCTTGGCCTTGGCCGCGTTAATCATTGGCTGGCCAAACGCCAGCCAGAGTGCGCTGCTGATCAGGATCACGCAGGGTGCCACCAAGGCCAGATTGCCCACCACAGCCGCCACCTGGGAGCGCACCAGGTGCGTGACCTCGATGACAAACTCGTCCACGGCGCCCGGGCCGGTGAGGTCTTTCAGCTTGGCCGCCATGGCCGGCGCGGTCATGGCCGGTTGCTTGGTGGCCACGGTCCAGTGCAACAACTGGATGAGCACAAAGCTCAGGGCGTAATTCAGGCCCGCGTAAAAGCCGCTCCAAAAGGCCGACAGGCCCAGTGAGAGCACGGCGAATTTCATGAACGTGGTGATCGACATCACGGCGCCGCCACCCGCGGCGTTGCGCAGCATGGTGCTGTATTCGGCCATGTTGCGGGTGATGTAGTGGTCGCCCGTTTCCGAGCTGCGTTCGGCCACCTTGGCGGCCAGCATGGACGAGTTGGCGGTTATGAGCGCGCGCACGCTGCTGCGCTCGCGTCCCACCACAACCAGGTGGGCCAGCAGGCGCTGGGTGCTGTTGCTCTCGTGAGTGGCCAGCAGGCAGTCCAGCAGGGCCCGAATGCGCAGCACCCGCTCCCGCAACTGGCGCAGCTGGAACACCAGATTGACTGAAATGCCGTGCGCGTCCAGGTGGGTGTAGACCGAGGCCGCGGCTTGGCGGCAGGCCTCCAGCCGGTCGCGCAGCTGCAGCAAGGCGGCCTGGCGCTGCGGGCTGTCGTCGGTGGGCGAGACCAAAAAGGCTTGGCGCAACACATCCACGTCAGAGGCCAGCGCGTGAAACGGCCCTGCCTCGCGCGCCGGGGCGCTCATGCGCTGGCGCAGCTCGGGCGAAAAACCCGCCGCACTGATCTGGCTGGCACAAAAGGTGATGGCCTCCAGCAGCGTCTGCTGCCAGGGCGACACCTCGTCGGCCATGTCGGTGCGCGGGGCCTCCGTGGCGCAGGGCTGCATCAGTTGGGCGATGCGCGCCAGCGTGGGCTCGTCCAGTGCGGTCAGCCAGCGGGCATCAAAGCCGTGGCACAGCGCCAGCGTAAACAGCGCCGAGGCGTCGGCCGTTTCAGGGGTGCCCGGCAAGATTTTGAGGCGAATGCGGTCCGCCAGCTCGGTCACAAAAGCGCTGCGTGACGAAAAGCCGTAGTCGGCCAGCAGGGCCGTGCCGTCCACCGTGGCCAGCAAGGTTTGCCACCAGGCTTGGGCCCGGGTGGTCAGCTCGGGGCGGGCCTCCACATTGTCCAGAAACAGCGTCAGGCGGGCCAGGGTCGCGCGCACACTGGTGCAGTCGCCGCGCAGCCATTCAAAAAAAGAGATCAGCCAGAGGTGGCGCTGGACCAAGGGCGCCTGGGGGTCCAGGGTGCCCAGAATTTCAGACAGGTCGTGACGGAGGGGCATGGGCAGCGCGGCAGTCAGTGCAGGGTGCGCGTGCCGCCGCTGGCGCTCAGGGCGTCCAGCACAAACATGGGCACATCGGTGTCAAATTTCTCGCCGTCCTCGGCCACGCAAAAGAAGCTGCCATGCATGGTGCCGGTGGGCGTGCGCAGGCGGGTGCCGCTGGTGTATTCAAATTTCTGGCCGGGCTTGAGCAGCGGCTGCTGCCCCACCAGGCCCAGGCCTTTGATGCGCTCGGTGTGGCCGTTGGCGTCGTTCACATTCCAGGTGCGTGAAATTACCTGCGCCGCGATGCTGCCCAGGTTGACGATGGTGACCGTGTAAGAAAACACATACAAGCCCTGCTCGGGCGCCGACTGCTCGGCGATGTACTGGGGTGCGACTTCAACTCGGAATTTGTACTTGGACATGGGGTAATGCTAACTTTGAAAAAACTTGGCCCGAGTAACCCCGACGGGCTGGATCGCCCGATTATCGCGGAGCCCGTCTGCGCCAGGGTGGTGCACACTCGGGGCTTTTTTGAGTGGAGCCCTTGTGAATCTGACTGATATCGACGCCGTTATCGTGGACCTGGACGGCACCATGGTGGACACCCTGGACGATTTTTGTGCCGCTCTCAACGGCATGCTGGGCGATCTGCCCGCGCCCTATACCGCTCACCGGGTGGCGCGCAGCACCGTGGCCGCGTTGGTGGGCAAGGGGTCTGAGCATTTGATTAAAAACGTGCTGGCTTTAGCCGACCAGACGACCGGCCACACCGGGGATACACCGGACGCCAAGGGCAGCGCGGCGTTGCATGCCCAGGCCTGGCAGCACTACCAGCGGCACTACCGGGCCATCAATGGCCGGCTTGCGACGGTGTTTCCGGGGGTGTCGGCCGGTTTGGCCGGGTTACAAGCCCGTGGTTTGAAACTGGCATGCCTGACCAACAAGCCGACAGAGTTTGCACTGGCGCTGCTCAAGGCCAAGGGACTGGACGGCTTTTTTGACTACACCTTTGGCGGAGATGCCTTCGCGCACAAAAAACCGCACCCCTTGCCGCTGCTCAAAACCTGCGAGGCGCTGGGTTCGCAGCCCGCCCGCACGCTGATGGTGGGCGACTCCAGCAACGACGCCCTGGCGGCACGCGCCGCCGGTTGCCCGGTGCTGCTGGTTACTTACGGCTACAACCACGGGCAACCCATTCTTGACGTGGATGCCGACGGGTTTACCGACTCGCTGGTCAGCCTGCTGCGCGTTTAGTACCCAAGCCAACCGGGTGGGTCAACCCGCGCTTAGAGCTTGGTAAGCGTGGCCGGCGCAGACGTCCCGAGTTTAAAAATAGCCACCGTCTGCACCAGCTCACCGGCCTGCGACTTCAGGCTGCTGGCGGCGGCCGCCATTTCCTCCACCAAGGCGGCGTTTTGTTGCGTGACCTGGTCCATTTGGGTCACGGCCTCGCCCACCTGCGACACGCCCTGGCTCTGCTCGGTGCTGGCCG
>CAZLRQ010000109.1:0-8093 GCA_964562035.1 uncultured Rhodoferax sp.
GCGTGGACTCGTTGCACAGCATTGTGCAAATGCCCAAAGGCATTCCGGTGGCCACGTTTGCCATTGGCGCCGCCGGTGCGGCCAACGCCGCGCTGTTTGCCGTGGCCATGCTGGCCAACGACAGCCCCGAGCTGCGTGCCAAGCTGGACGCCTTTCGCGCCGAGCAAACCCAGATTGCCCGCAGCATGACGCTGCCGCCCGTGCTATGAGCGCCCAGGCTTTGTTGCCCGGCAGCGCGGCCAACGGCGGTCAGCAGATCACCCTGGGCGTGATGGGCGGCGGCCAGTTGGGCCGCATGTTTGTGCAGGCGGCCCAGGCCATGGGCTACTTCACCGTGGTGCTGGACCCCGACGTCATCAGCCCCGCCGGGCTGGTGAGCCACTACCACATCCAGACCGATTACCTGGACGAGCAAGGCCTGGCGCAACTCATGCAGCGCTGCGCGGCCATCACCACCGAGTTTGAGAACGTGCCTGCCCCGGCGCTGATGACGCTGGGCGCCGCCCGCCCCGTGGCGCCCAGCGCCGAAGCGGTCGGCATTGCGCAAGACCGGGTGAAGGAAAAAGCCCACTTTGTGCGTTGTGGCGTGCCCTGCGCGCCCTACGCCGTGATCGAGTCGGCCGCGCAACTGGCCGCCGTGGGCGACGACTTGCTGCCCGGCATTGTGAAAACGGCCCGCCTGGGCTACGACGGCAAAGGCCAGATTCGCGTCAAAACCCGCGCCGAATTGGCGGCCGCGTGGGACGCGCTGAAGCAGGTGCCCTGCGTGCTGGAGAAGATGCTGCCGCTCAAAGCCGAGTGCTCGGTCATCGTGGCGCGCGGCTGGGACGGCGCCTGCGTCAACCTGCCGCCGCAGCTCAACCTGCACCGCGAGGGCATTTTGGCTGTCACTGAGGTTTATGAAGGAAATATGCCTTCAGCCCTTGCTGCGTCTGCAGTGGCAGCTACTAAAGCCATAGCGGAAGAGCTGCAGTATGTGGGCGTGCTGTGCGTTGAATTTTTTGTGCTGCAGGACGACACGCTGGTGGTGAACGAGATGGCGCCGCGCCCGCACAACAGCGGCCACTATTCGATGGACGCCTGCGATCTGTCGCAGTTTGACTTGCAGGTGCGCACGCTGGCGGGCCTGCCGCTGGTGCAGCCGCGCCAGCACAGCCCGGCCATCATGCTCAATTTGCTGGGCGACCTGTGGGTGGATGGCAAAACGCCACCCTGGGACCAGGTGCTGGCGCTGCCCGGCACGCACTTGCACCTGTACGGCAAGCTGCACGCCGGCAAAGGCCGCAAGATGGGCCACCTGAACATCACGGGCGCCACGGTGGCCGAGGTGCGGGCCACCGCGCTGGCTGCTGCGCAGATTTTGGGCATTGCGCCGTTTTGAGCGGCCAGCCGATGATTCTGGACGGCCGGGCGCCCGAGTCCATCGCCCGCGCGGCGCAGGCACTGCGCGCCGGCGACCTGCTGGGCTTGCCCACCGAGACCGTGTACGGCCTGGCCGCCGATGCTGACAACCCGCAAGCGGTGGCCAAAATATTTGCCGCCAAAGGCCGGCCAGCCGACCACCCGCTGATCGTGCACGTGCACGATGCGGCCGGGGTGGCGCACTTTGCCGACAGCGTGCCAGACTTTGCGCAGGCCCTCATCCAGGCTTTCTGGCCTGGCCCGCTCACCTTGATCCTGCCGCGCCGCGAGGGTGTGGCAGCGGCGGCGGCTGGTGGGCAAAACTCGATTGGCCTGCGCTGCCCCGCGCACCCGGTGGCGCAGGCTGTGCTGAAGGCTTGCCTCAACCCCGGTGACGACCCCACCCAGCCGCACAAGCCGGTGTGGGGCGTTGCCGCCCCCAGCGCCAACCAGTTTGGCCGCGTCAGCCCCACCACGGCGGCGCATGTGCAGGGTGAGTTTGAGGCCGACTTGTTGATTCTGGACGGTGGCCCCTGCACCGTGGGCATCGAGTCCACCATCATCGACTGCACGCGGGGCGTGCCGGTGCTGCTGCGCCCCGGCGCCATCACGCGCGAGCAGGCGCAGGCCGTGTGCGGGCAAGCGGTGCTGTTGAAGGACGAGCTGGCTGCCGCCACGCCGCGTGCTTCAGGCACGCTGGCGTCGCACTATGCCCCCACGGCCAAGGTGCGCCTCATGGCGGCCAAAGCCATGCAGACGGCGCTGGACCTGCTCGGCGCGGACGTGGACGGCGCACAGGCCGAGGGGCCGGTGATTGCCGTGTATGCCCGTGCGCCGCTGAAAACCCGCGCTGCCAAAGTGCTGTATCAGCGCATGCCCGAGGACGCCGCTGCGGTGGCGCAGCAACTGTTTGCCACTCTGCGCGCTTTTGACACCCAGGGCGTCAAGTTGATCTGGATCGAAACCCCGCCTGACGGCCCCGAGTGGGATGGCGTGCGGGACCGCCTGCAGCGCGCCGCCGCCTGAGCCTGGCAGTGCCCGCCCGTCCCCCCTGCTGGGGCGGGCGTCAATTCAATGGTTTTTACGGTAGCGCAGCTTCATGGCCAGAATGGTGGCGGCGAGGACCAGCGTGATGAAGTTGGCGATGATGATGGGCCAAGCGCCAGCCAGCCAGCCGTACACCAGCCAGCACGCCACGCCCACGGTGAAAACGCTGTACATCCCCAGCGAGATGCCCCGGACATCGCGCGTCTTGAAGGTGTGCCAGGCTTGGGGCACAAAGCTGGCGGTGGTCAGGACTGCGGCAATGAAACCAATGATTTCGTTCAGGTTGAATGTGGGCATAAAACGAGTGGTAAGGAGTTTGGCGTTGAGACGGCCACGGGTTCAATTGTCATTCGCCGCCCAGTCCATCAGCGCCTCAAAAGCCGGCCGGGCTGCAGACGCGTTGGGGTGGTTGACCATGGCCACCAGCACATAGCGGTGGCCGCTGGCGCCGTGCACGTAGCCGGCCACGGCGGTGACATCGCGCAGGCTGCCGGTTTTGAGGTGGGCGCGGCCCAGCGCTTCGGCCTGGCTGCGCCTAAGGGTGCCGTCCACGCCGGCAATCGGCAGGGCGCTCATCAGCTCGGGCATCAGCGGCGACCGGTAGGCGGTTTGCAGCAGCCGCGCCAGGGCGTGGGCGCTGATGCGCTCCACGCGTGACAGGCCCGAGCCGTTGTCCAGCACGGGCGCGTCAACGGGGCTGATGCGGCGCTGCCACCACTGGCGCAGCACCTCGCGCGAAGCGGCGAACGATGCTGCGGGTGCCGTTGGGGGGCTGGGGTTGCCGTTGGGACTGAGGCTGTTGGCCTCGCGCGGCGGCAAGCTGAGCGTTAAAAACAGCTGTTGCGCCATCACGTTGTTGCTGTATTTGTTGATGTCGCGCACCACCTCCACCAAGGTGGGGGAGGTCACCTCGAAGGTGGCCGCGGTCGCGGGGGCGGTTCCCAAGCGCACGGTGCCGGTGAGCTGGCCACCCATCTCGCGCCACAGGCCGGCCACGGCGCGTGCGGCGTAACTGGCGGGGTCCACATAGGCCACAGGCCACACCTTTTCGCCACAACTGGCCGGGTAGCCGCCCAGAAAGCGGATGCGGGCGGGGTCGGCAAAGTCAGCCTTGAGGGTGGCACGGTAGTCGTTGCACGGCCCGCCCACCAGCGGCACGCTGGCCTGCATTTGCACCCCCGCCAGCGGCGGCTCAAAGTGAATGCGCGCTTGTGCCACGGCGGGGTCGGGCACCAGCGTCATGACCACGGATTTGTAGTTGAGCAGCAGCGCGTCGGGCGTGGCGTTGTAGGGGCGCAGCGGTTCGCCGTCAAAACCGGCGGGGTCGGTGGGCAGTGGGGCAAAGGCGCTGCGGTCCAGCACGATGTCGCCGGCAATGTTTGAAATACCCAACCCTTGCACCCGGCGCAGCAGCAGCCACAGCCGCTCGGCCACCAGCTTGGGGTCGCCCTGGCCCTGAATGACCAGGTTGCCGCGCAGGGTGTTGCCTTGCACCGTGCCGTCCACCCACACCGGGGTGCGCCAGGTGTAGGCCGGGCCCAGCAGGTCGAGTGCGGCATAAGTGGTCACCAACTTCATGACCGAGGCCGGGTTGAACGGCACTTGCGCCCGGTGGCTCAGGCGCGGCGGCTGCCGGCCCTCGGCGTCCACCACCAGCAGGGTGACGGCGTCTGGCGGCACTTTGGCCCGGGCCAGGGCGGCGCTGACCGCCGCAGGCAGCGGGGTTGACGCTGGCGCAGAGAAGGTGGCGGATGGCGGTGGGGCGGGCTGGGCGGGCGTGGTCACAGGGCTGCCTAGCGCCAGCAGGGCCAGAAGCGTGTGAGGGGCCCGCAGGACCGGTGAGGCAGCCCGAAGGCCAGAAAATATGGACATGCCCGGATTATCCGGAACCCCGCTCGGTTGGGCCGCAGCAGGGTCGGGACAAAGTGCCCGGGATAATACGGGCATGCATTCACCGTCTTCCCGCGCCCTGTTTGGCCTGTCACCCCGCACTGTGGGGCTGGCGGCGGCCCTGGTGACCGTCTTGATCTGGACCGGCTTCATCCTCGTGGCCCGCGCCTCGGCGGACCCGGCGCGCGGGGGCACGCTCAGCCCGTTTGACCTGGCGTTTTGCCGCATCGTGGGCGCCAGCCTGATTTTGTTGCCCTGGGGGGCTTGGCTGGTGCGCCGCGACCGGGCGCAGGGGGGCGGGCGGCAGTCGTCCTTGTTCGGGGTGTCGCCGCTGTCGCTCAAGGTCACGGCCGCCGTGGGGCTGTTTGGCGGGTTACTTTACGCGCTGGTGGTTTACAACGGTTTCCGGTTTGCGCCGGCAGTGCATGCGTCGGTGCTGATGCCGGGCAGCTTGCCTTTGTGGACGGCTATTTTGGCGGCGCTGGTGCTGCGTGACCGCATCACGCCCCTGCGTGCGCTGGGCTTGGGGCTGATTGTGCTGGGCGACCTGCTGGTGGGGGGCGCCAGTTTGCTGCAGGCGTTTGACGGTGGCAATGTCTGGAAGGGCGACGTGCTGTTCATGCTGGCCGCCATGTGCTGGGCCAGCTACAGCGTGCTGGCGCGCCGCCACGGGCTGGACGCCGTGCGCGCCACCATCGCCATCACGGCGCTGGCGTTTTTTGCTTATGTGCCGCTGTATGCCGCGTTGGTGTACAGCGGTGCCGTGGCGGGACAAATTTTCAGCGCCCCGGTGGGGGAGTTGGTGTTCCAGGCCGTGTTTCAGGGTTGGGGCTCGGTGGTCATCTCTGGCATCACTTTCACCCGCATGATTCAGTATTTTGGCCCGGTGCGCTCGACCATGATCACGGCCTTGGTGCCCGGCCTGTCGGCCTTGGGCGCGGTGCTCTGGTTGGGCGAGCCCTTGTTCTGGAACCTGGGTGCCGGGCTGGCGCTGGTCACGCTGGGCATTCTGTTTGGCGTTCGGGCGGCAGCCACAGCCCATAGCAAAATCATAGCTACTCAGCCAGCACCATCAAGGGCTGGAGCCTGATTTGGCATATATTTACCCTCAAGATTGTCCCCACGATGAACCTGCTTGCTTTTGACACCAGCACCGACCTGATGACGCTGGCCGTGCAGCGCAACGCCCCTGACGGCCCCGTTTGGCAGCACACCGCCCCCGGCGGGGCGCAGACCTCGGCGCACCTGATTCCGGCCATCCAGACCCTGATGGCCCAGGCCGCGCTGCAATTCAGCGACTTGAGCGCCATTGTGTTTGGCAATGGCCCGGGCTCGTTCACCGGCTTGCGCACCGCCTGCTCGGTGGCGCAGGGGCTGGCGTTTGGGGCGGGTTTGCCGGTGCTGCTGGTGGACACTCTGCTGGCCGTGGCCGAAGAGGCGCGCCACCAGCACGCGGGCGACCAGCGCCAGTGGCAGGTGACCAGCCTGCTGGACGCCCGCATGGACGAGCTGTACTCCGCCAGCTATGCCTTTGACCATGGCATCTGGACGCAGACCGGAGCCTACGGTTTGCGCTCGCCCGAGCACCTGGTGAGCGAGGCCGCTTATGCGTTGGCTGGCAATGTGTTTGAGGTCTACGGCGAACGCCTGCCCGACACCACGTCGCCGCGCCTGGCGGCCTTGCCCACCGCCAGCGCTTTGCTGCGCCTGGCGCCCGCGTTGCTGGCGGCTGGCCGGGCGCTGCCGGCTGACCAGGCGCTGCCCCTCTACATTCGCGACAAAGTGGCCAAAACCACGCTGGAGCGCGCCGCCGAGAAGGCCGCGCCATGAGCGCGCTGCCCCAGCCGCTGGAGGCGCGCTTTGAGCCGCTCACCCCGGCGCACCTGGACGCGGTGCTGCACGTGGAGCAGCGTGCCTACGCCCACCCCTGGTCGCGCGGCAACTTCACCGACACCCTGGCCTCGGGCTACGAGGCCCAGTTGCTGCTGGCGGGCGACACGCTGCTGGGCTACTTTGTGGCCATGAAAGGCGTGGACGAGGTGCACTTGCTCAACATCACCGTGGCGCCCGAGCACCAGCGCCAGGGCTGGGCGCACGTGATGCTGGACGCGCTGGCCCTGTGGGCCAAAGGCCAGGCGGCCGAGTGGCTGTGGCTGGAGGTGCGGGTGAGCAACCTGCGCGCCATGGCGGTGTACGAGGCCCAGGGCTTTCGCCGCGTGGGCCAGCGCAAAAACTACTATCCCGCCAGTGCGGGCCAGCGCGAAGACGCGATGGTCATGAGCCGGCGGCTGCTGCCTTGAGCAGTCTGTGAAAATGCAGCCATGAGCCTAGACCTAGACGACCGCCAGCGCGCCATGTTGCACGAGATGGGCGTGCACGTCTGGTGGCCGGCGCCGCCCGCGGCGGAAACCGTGCCGCTGGCCGCAGCGCCTGGCGCAGTGGCGCCCGGGGCCTTGCCGGTGCGCGACGTGCTGAACCCGACACCCGCCTTCAGTGGGCCCAATGCGTCGCCAAATGCTATTGAATCAATAGCTATTGAGGCATTAAATACGGGGGCTAGAGGCCTAAAAGGCTTGAAATTTGAGTCAGCGCCGCAACGTGCGGCGTCCGCCGACCTGCCGGCCAGCCAGCCCGGCGACGTGGCCACCCTGGACTGGCCCGCGCTGACCCAAACCGTGGCCAACTGCCAGGCCTGTGCCCTGTCTACCGGCCGGCGTGCGCCGGTGTTTGGCGCGGCGGATGGGCTGCAGCGGGCCGACTGGCTGCTGGTGGGCGAGCCGCCCGACGAGGCCGAGGAGCGCTTGGGCGCACCGTTTGCTGACGCCGCGGGGCAGTTGCTGGACAACATGCTCAAGGCCGTGGGTGTGAGCCGACGGGCCGGGGGCGATGCGGCCGCTTCGGCCTATGTCACCAACGCCGTCAAGTGCCGCCCGGCCAACGTGCGCAACCCGGAGCCCGCCGAACTGGCGGTGTGCGAGCACTACCTGCGTCGTGAAGTGGCGCTGGTTCAGCCCAAAGTCATTTTGGCCATGGGCCGTTTTGCCGCCCAGGCCCTGCTGCAGGCCAGCCACCCCGAGCTCATCAACACACCGCTGGGCAAGTTGCGTGGCCGCGTGTACCGCTACCACGGCATTCCCGTGGTGGTCACCTACCACCCCAGCTACTTGCTGCGCAGCCAGCAAGACAAAGCCCGCGCCTGGGCCGACCTGTGCCTGGCACTGGCGCAGCGTCAGGCCTGACGTTTACATTTCCAGTTGCTCTCGTTGCTTTACCTCAAGGATTTCGCCCATGTCTCTCACCCCCACCCACCTGTCTGCCCTCCAGCAAGCCGGCGCCGCCGTGTTCACCGCCGATGCTGAGCTGAAAAACGCGGTGCAAGCCTATGCCGAGCGCGTGACGGCGGCCATGCAGGCCAACCCGTTTGGTTTGGGCAATGACGCCTTGTTTGAAAACTGGAAACGGGTGGCGCGGTTGTCGCAAACGGTGGCGGGCATTGAAGAAGAGTTGAAAAAAGTCTATTTCATGGCAGAAGAGCTGATGGGCGAAGACACCCCGGCCGTGCAGTCCGTGCCCGCGCTGGCGGCCCCCGTGGCCCAAGCGCCAGTGCCCACCCCGGCCGAAGACCAGTTGGCGCCCACCGATGTGCGCATCAAGTCCACCCGCAAGACGGCGCGCAAAGCCGCGGCGCCCGTGGCAAAGTCCGCCAAACCCGCCAAACCCGCCAAACCCGCCAAACCCGCCAAGGCGCCTGTGAT
>CAZLRQ010000110.1:0-8063 GCA_964562035.1 uncultured Rhodoferax sp.
GCCGGTTCCTGCCGAACCTGCAATACCGCCGTTTCTGGGTCGAGACCGAAAACCGTTGGATTCGTCTGCGGATTTCGAACGCAGGTTTGCGTTTGATCGACAAAAACGGTATTGATTCAGTGCTCGCAGACCTGCGCGCACGTGGCCAGGCATAAGGAGCACCATCATGGCAACCAAAGGCGGACGCGAAAAAATCAAGCTGGAATCTACAGCTGGCACCGGTCACTTCTACACCACCAGCAAAAACAAGAAAACCATGCCCGAGAAAATGTTGATCAAGAAATTTGATCCCAAAGCTCGCAAGCACGTGGACTACAAGGAAATGAAGCTGAAGTAATTCAGTCTCTTCCCCACAAAAAAGCCCGCATCATGCGGGCTTTTTTGTGGCTTTCATTTAATGGATTCAAACTAACAAATGCTACTTATTTGGTAGCTATAAAGGCAGCCTTGACAAGGGCTGGAGCCTAATTTGACTTAAATGACAGTCCAATACAAAAAAGCCCGCTGACCGCGGGCTTTTTACCTAGGCTGCAACCGCCTCAACGTGCGCGAATCAGGCCCGCGCCGCCCGCAGCCTGAGAGAGAACTCCTGCAGTGCCGCAATACCACTGGCCTCGGCGCGGTGGCACCAGGCTTGCAGATCTTCAGTCAGTTGCTCACGGGTGTGAGAGCGACTCAGCCACATCTGACGCAGCTCTTCCCGCATGACCACCATTTTGTCGAGCACCGGCGAGGCGGCGCGCGCCATCGCCAACTGGGCCACCACGGCCGAGGGCACTTTGTCACCATCACGGTGCATCCACCGCTGAGCGACCTTGATAACGGCAGCGTCAGCACTTCGGGCTTTCATGGCTTCGACCTCATCCTTGAAGGCGCGGCGCATATCCTTGGCATAACCTGCCATGATTTCGTAGCGGTTGGAAATCAGCGCTTCCAGGGTTTTTTCGTCAGCCACCGGGCGAACGTCACCAAAAGCCAGTTTGGGTGGCGTCTTTTTGACTTTTGCCAAGCCCACGCTTTGCATCAGGCTGATGTACATCCAGCCAATGTCAAACTCATAAGGCTTAACCGACAGCTTGGCCGATGTGGGGTAGGTGTGGTGGTTGTTGTGCAGCTCTTCACCCGCAATGATGATGCCCCAAGGTGAAATATTGGTGCTCGCATCTGCCGCTTCAAAATTGCGATAACCCCAGTAATGGGCCGCACCATTGATGATGCCGGCGGCCATGATCGGGGTCCAAGCCATTTGGACCGCCCACACTGACAGCCCGGCGACGCCAAACAAAGCCACATTCACGAGCAGCATGAGCACAATGCCCTGCCAGGACCGACCGGTGTAAACGTGCCGCTCCATCCAGTCGTCTGGCGTGCCGTGGCCAAAACGGGACATGGTTTCCATGTTTTTGGATTCAGCGCGGTACAGCTCGGCACCTTGCAGCAGCACGGTTTTGATGCCGTGCACGTGCGGGCTGTGCGGGTCGTCCGCCTGCTCACACTTGGCGTGGTGCTTGCGGTGAATCGCGGTCCATTCTTTGGTCACTTGACCGGTGGTCAACCACAGCCAGAAGCGGAAAAAATGCGACGCAATCGGGTGCAGATCCAGCGCTCGATGGGCCTGATGGCGGTGCAGATAGACCGTGACGCTGATCATGGTGACGTGCGTCAAACCCAAGGTCACCAACACAATTTGCCACCACGCCAGGTTCAACGCGCCGTTGGCCAACCAGTCCACGATGCCATTGAACACCGCCGAATCAGATAAAAACATAGATGGATGTCTCTTGATAACGTTTTGATAATTAACAAAATGCAGCTTACACCGCATTAAAAATTCGCAATAGTTTAAGGCTTTAGGCCTGATAGAGAAAATTTTTTACCAGCGGCAGATGCGCCGGGCCGGCACGCCCTTTAAGCGGAAATTTCAGTTCTTTTGCCAGACGGCAGCAAAGAAACCGTCGGTCTGGTGGCGGTGCGGCCACAAACGCAGAAAGCGCTGACCACTCTCGCCGCCGCTGCACAAGCCGGCAGCGCCTTCCACCTTCAGACCGGACAGTACCTCGCCCGCGTCCAGTGGAACGAACTCGGGGTTGGCCTCGGAAAACGCCTGCGCAATGGCTTCGTTTTCTTGCGGCAACACGCTGCAAGTGGCGTACACCAAGCGGCCGCCCGGTTTCAGCAAACGCGCGGCGCTTTGCAAAATGGCGGTCTGCTTGACGGTCATCTCTTCGACAGCCTGCAGGTTTTGCCGCCATTTCAGGTCGGGGTTGCGACGCAAAGTGCCCATGCCGGTGCAGGGCGCGTCCACCAACACCCGGTCAATCTTGCCACTCAGACGCTTGACGCGATCGTCACGCTCATGGGCAATCACGGCGGGGTGCACATTGGACAAGCCACTGCGCGCCTGGCGCGATTTGAAGGAATCCAGGCGGTGCGCCGAGGTGTCAAAAGCGTAAAGGCGGCCGGTGCTGCGCATGGCTGCGCCAATGGCCAGCGTCTTGCCACCAGCGCCGGCACAAAAGTCCACCACCATCTCACCGCGCTTGGCGTCGAGCAACATGGCCAGCAGTTGCGAACCTTCGTCCTGCACTTCAAAGGCGCCGCGCTTGAACGACTCCATTTTGTTGAGCGTTGGTTTGCCGGCAATGCGCAGGCCCCAAGGAGAAAACGGCGTGGGCACGGCTTTGATACCGAGTTGGGCGAGTTCTTTTTGCACATCCGCGCGCTTGGCGTTGAGTGCGTTGACGCGCAGGTCCAGCCCGGCGCCCTTGTTGAAGCTTTCCACCAGCGGCCAGAACTCGGCGCCCAACTGGTCTTTGAGTGGTTGCACCAGCCACTCGGGCAGGTTGTGGCGGTGGCGTTCCATGAGGTCCGCCACATTGACTTTTTCACACTGGTCCAGCCAGTTGATTTCTTGCTCGGTCAGGGCGCTGCGCAGGAAGTCGCCTGGGCCATAAAAACCCAAAATGGCCAACCGCCGCTCTTTCGGGCCGCTGCCGGACGGCGCAAAGTGGTCAAACAACTGTTTTTTACGCAAAACGGTGTAGACCGTTTCGGCGAGCGTGGCGCGCTCACGGGGGCCGAGACCCCGATGGTCTCGAAAAAATCGCGACACGATGGCGTCAGCGGGGTGGTCAAATTTGAGAGTCAGGCGAACGAGCTCGGAACACGCTTCAAGGATGGCTTTAGGATGCATAGCTTTCGATTGTCCCATGACTGACTCTGACCTGCCTCCACTGATAGAAACCCGCCCAGGCCAATACCGCCATTACAAAGGCATGCGCTACGAGGTGATTGGCACCGTGCGCCACAGCGAAACACTGGAACCCATGACGCTGTATCGCGCGCTCTACGGCGCGCACGGGCTGTGGGTGCGGCCCGCGGCCATGTTTGAAGAACAGGTGGTGATTGACGGGGTGCGCCAAGCACGCTTCACCTGGCTGGGCGAGTAAGGCGCCCGCAGCGGGTTGGCAAACCATCGCCCCTTTGGCTTTACATGACTTCACGCTAACGCAACGGGCAAGTCATCTCCTTCCTGCAAAATGGATTCAACTTTTTGTTGTCCACATTGCCAGAATCCATGACCCCATTTATATCCAAGCGCTCTGCACCCTCTGTCGGGGTGCTGCGTGCTTTGCCTCTGTTATGTGCAATGGGCTTGAGCGGATGCGCCAGTACCCTGTCGCTGCAACAAGAGACGCCTGCGCTGGCTGTGCCAACGGCTTGGTCAACCAGCCTGACCGGCGCCGGCCGCACCAGCCCTGACGACTTGGCGCAATGGTGGCAGCGCTTCAATGACCCGCTGCTCAGCAGCCTGGTGACCCAGGCCCTGCAAGCCAACACCAGCGTGCGCAGCGCGCAAGCGGCGCTGCAACAGGCCCGCGCCCTGCGCAACGTTAGAGCCGCCAACCTGCTGCCCAGCCTGTCAGCTTCGGGCTCTGCCCAGCGCGGCAAGTCCGGCGAAGGTGACACCGGCAACAGCTTTCGGGCCGGGCTGGACGCCAGCTGGGAGCCTGATATTTTTGGCGGCAACCGCAGCAACCTGAGCGCCGCCGAGGCGGACGCCCAAGCGTCTGCCACCTCACTGGCCGACGTGCAGGTGTCCATCGCCGCCGAAGTGGCGCTGGCCTATATCCAACTGCGCGGCCAGCAAGCGCAGTTGCAGATTGCCCGCAGCAACCTCGCCAGCCAGCAAGAAACGCTGCAAATCACCGACTGGCGGGTGCAGGCCGGGCTGATTACCTCGCTGGAGCTGGAGCAGGCGCGCACGGCCACGGCGCAAACCAGCGCCCAAATTCCCACCCTGCAGGCCAGCATGGCCAAGACCCGACACAGCCTGGCCGTGTTGACCGGTCAGGCCCCGGACGCTTTGCCAATGCTGTTGAACAACCCGCAGGTTGTGCCCCAAGCTGCCCATGACCTGGCGCTGAACATTCCCGCCCAGACCCTGCGCCAACGGCCCGATGTGCGGGCTGCCGAGTACCGCATCAGCGCCGCGCTGGCCCGCGTGTCGGCGGCAGACGCTGCGCGCTACCCCAGCTTTTCCATCGGTGGCTCGCTGGGCTTGAGTGCCCTGACCCTTGGCGGGCTGACCAGCGGCGCCAGCGTGGCCAGTGCCTTGCTGGGCAGTTTGTCGGTACCGCTGCTGGACGGCGGCGCGGCCCGCGCGCAAGTACGCGCCCAGGAAGCCGCACTGGAGCAAGCCCGCGTGGCCTATGAGGCTGTGGTCTTGACCGCCCTGAAAGACGTGGAAGACGCCCTGGTCGCCCTGCAGGGCGACCGTGCCCGCTTGATCAACTTGCAAAACGCCGCCACGGCCGCGAGCAACGCCGCATTGTTGGCACAGCAGCGCTACGCCAGCGGCCTGATTGACTTCCAAACCGTGCTGCAGACCCAGCGCACCCAGCTCACGGCCCAAGACAGCGTGGCCAGCACCCAGGCCGACATCAGCGCTGACCATGTGCGCCTGTACAAAGCGCTGGGCGGCGGCTGGCAATAGACACGTTCAGCCCAAACGGCAACCCGAATTTCAAGCACATCACCCTACATCACACCGCATCCATGACCACGCCCAACGCCTCCAGCCCGCCCCTCTCCACCTCTGACCTGCAAACCCTGCTGGACGAAGCGCCGGCACGCGCCTGGTGGCGCCGCCCCGTGGTCTGGGCCGCCGCTGCAGCCGTGGTGCTGGTCGGCGGTGGCTATTACTACTGGCAACTCAACGCCCAGCGCCAGGCGGTGCCCGTGTTTGTGACCGAAGCCGCCAAGCCGGGCAACCTGACCCTCACCGTGTCGGCCAACGGCACTTTGCAGCCCACCCGCTCGGTGAGCATTGGCAGCGAGCTGTCGGGCACCGTGCTGCGCGTGCTGGTGGATGTGAATGACCGCGTCAAAAAAGGCCAGGTGCTGGTCGAGCTGGACACTGCCAAGCTGGGCGACCAGGTGGCGCGCTCCCGCGCCAACGTCAGCTCAGCCATTGCCTCTGTGGCGCAGGCCGTGGCCACCGCCACGGAAGCGCGCGGTAACCTGGCCCGGCTGGAAGAAGTGTCGCGTCTCTCGGGTGGCAAGGTGCCGTCCCAAACCGAGCTGGAAAACGGCCGCGCCACCCTGGCCCGTGCCCAGGCTTCTGAGGTCAGTGCCCGTTCCAACGTCACCGTGGCCAAGGCCACGCTCTCCACGGACGAAACCAACCTGTCCAAAGCCTCCATTCGCTCACCCATTGATGGTGTCATCCTGACCCGCACCGTGGACCCCGGCAATGCCGTGGCGGCATCATTACAAGCGGTCACGCTGTTCACCATTGCCGAAGACCTGACGAAGTTGCGCTTGCAGGTGAATGTGGACGAGGCCGATGTCGGCTCGGTCAAAGTGGGGCAAAAAGCCAGCTTCACCGTCAGCGCCTACCCGTCGCGCCAGTACCCGGCCACCATCACCCGCGTGGCGTTTGGCTCCACCATCACCGAAAACGTGGTGACCTATGTGACTTACCTGAACGTGGACAACACCGACCTGAGCCTGCGCCCCGGCATGACGGCGTCCAGCACCATCACCGCCACCGAGCGGCAAAACGTGCTGCTGGTGCCCAACACCGCCCTGCGCTTTACGCCCGCCCAAAGCAGCGCCGCGCCCGCGGGCCAAAGCAGCAGCATCATGACCAGCCTGATGCCGCGCATGCCCCGAACCGGCGCACGCAAATCTGCCACAGGCAACGGCCCCGGCAAACAAGTGTGGGTACTGGAAGCGGGTGCCGCCAAGGCCGTAGCCATCACCACCGGCATCACCGACGGCCGCATGACGGAAGTAACCGGTGGTGAGCTCACGCCCGGCATGCTGGTCATCACCGACCAGCGCAGCGCGGGCAGCACACCATGAGCGGACTGCCGCTGATTCAACTCAAAGGCGTCACCAAGACCTACGGCGAAGGCGCCACGGCCTTGCAGGCCCTCAAAGGCGTGGACCTGACGATTGAGGCCGGTGACTTTGTGGCCATCATGGGCCCCAGCGGCTCCGGCAAATCGACCGCCATGAACACGCTGGGCTGCCTGGACACGCCAACCACCGGCGAGTATTTGTTCAACGGCGTGCATGTGGAAAACCTGACACGCGACCAGCGCGCGCGCTTGCGTCGCCAGTTTCTGGGCTTTGTATTTCAGGGCTTCAACCTGCTGGCGCGCACCTCGGCGCAAGAAAATGTGGAACTGCCCCTGCTCTACCGCGGTGAGTCCGCTGCGGCCCGCCATGCCATGGCGGCCAAAGCCCTGGCATCGGTCGGGCTGGCGGGCTGGGAAGGCCACACCCCGGCCGAACTCTCAGGCGGACAACAGCAGCGCGTGGCCATTGCCCGCGCCATCGTCACCCAGCCGGCGGTGCTGCTGGCCGACGAGCCCACCGGCAACCTGGACACCCACCGCAGCAAGGAAATCATGGAGTTGCTGTGGGGCCTGAACGTGAACCTGGGCATCACCGTGCTGATGGTCACCCACGAGGCCGACATGGCGGCCTATGCCAAACGCATCGTGCATTTTGTGGACGGCGTGGTGGACAGTGACACGCGCAACCCGCACCCCGTGGGCCTGCAGGCCAGCACCGCGGTAGCGGCCGAGGAGACGCACTGATGTTGCTCAACACCTTGCTGCTGGCCCTGCGCTCCATCCGGCGCAACCTGATGCGCTCGTTTTTGACGATTTTGGGCATTGTGATTGGCGTGAGCGCCGTCATCACCATGGTCACGCTGGGCAACGGCGCCACGCTGGCCATTCAGAACCAGATTTCGGGTCTGGGCACCAACCTGCTGCAGGTGCGGCCGGGCCAGCGCATGGGCCCGGGCAGCGGCGGCGGCCCATCGTTCAAAGAGACTGACGCGGCGGCCATTGCCTCGCAAATTGGCGGCATCAGCACCGTAGCACCCGAGTCGCGCACCGGTGCCACCGTGGTGGCCAATGGCCGCAACTGGACCAGCAGCATCATTGGCAGCACCAACGCCTGGTTGGTGGCGGGCAACTGGAGTTTGGCTGAAGGCCGTGAGTTCTCGGACGATGAGCTGCGTGCCGGCGCCGCCGTGTGCGTGATTGGCGAAACCGTGCGGCGCGAACTGTACGGCGCCCTGCCTGCCATGGGCGCACCCCTGCGCGTGAAGCAAATCTCCTGCACCGTGGTGGGCGTGCTGGCCTCCAAGGGCCAGGGTGCCTTTGGCAACGACCAGGACGACATGGTGCTGGTCCCACTCAAGACCCTGCAGCGGCGCATCACCGGCAACACCCGCGTCAACACCCTGCTGGTCTCGATGAACGACGGCAGCGATGCCACCCGCGTCAAGGCGGGGCTCACGCAACTGCTGCGCGAGCGGCGCAAACTTAGCCCCACGGACGAAGACAACTTCAACGTGCTCGACACCAAGCAACTGGGCGAAACCCTGGCCGGCACCACCAAGGTGCTGACCACGCTCTTGGGCGCGGTGGCGGCGGTGAGCTTGCTGGTGGGCGGCATTGGCATCATGAACATCATGCTGGTGAGCGTGACCGAGCGCACCCGCGAGATCGGGCTGCGCCTGGCCATTGGCGCGCTGG
>CAZLRQ010000111.1:0-8032 GCA_964562035.1 uncultured Rhodoferax sp.
GCTGACGAAGTGGCCCGCCAGATGCGTCTGCGTGACTTGGGTGGCTTGATCGTCATTGACTTCATTGACATGGAGGAAAGCCGCAACCGCCGCGACGTGGAAAACCGTCTGCGCGATGCATTGCGCCAAGACCGCGCCCGCGTGCAGTTCGGCACTATCAGCAAATTCGGTCTGATGGAAATGAGCCGTCAGCGCCTGCGCCCGGCCCTGAGCGAAGGGGCGTCCATTCCCTGCCCACGTTGCGGTGGCTCTGGCCACATCCGCGACACGGAGTCCAGCGCGCTGCAAATCCTGCGCATCATCCAGGAAGAGTCCCTGAAGGACAACACCGCGTCGGTGCTGTGCCAGGTGCCGGTGGATGTGGCGTCATTCCTGCTGAACGAAAAACGCACTGAGATTGCCAAGATCGAGTTGAAGCAACGTATCAACGTGCTGATGGTGCCCAACAAGACCCTGGAAACACCCAACTACAAGCTGGAACGCCTGAAGCACGACGATCCTCGTCTGGACAATATCGAAGCCAGTTACAAAATGGCCGATGAAGTGGAAGACCCCACGTCCGTGACACGGCGTTCGCAAGAACCCACCAACAAGCAGACGCCCATTATCAAAGGCGTGTTGCCCGATGCACCAGCACCAGCGGCCATTCCCAAGCCTGAGGCCATCAAACCAGCCGTTGCGGCCGCCCAACCCAGCCGGGTGCAGACCCCTGCGCCTGTGGCCGTCCCGGCAGAAAAAGGTTTCTTTGGCTGGCTGAAAGCGCTGTTTGTGCCTGAAGCCACACCTGCGCCTGTAGCAGCACCGGCCATCAAGCCCGAGCCAGAAGCCGGCAAGGACGACAAACGTGACGGCCGCGGTAATCGTGACGGTGCGCGTCGTGGTGAACCCCGCAGCGAGGGCCGTGAAGATGGCCGTGGCAACCGGGGTGGACGCAACGAAGCCCGTGGCGAAAGCCGCGGTGGTCGTGGTGGACGGGGCGGACGTGGTGACCGACCAGCCCAAGGCCAACGTGAACGCTTTGATGCCGAGGGCAAGCCCATGCCTGCCGATGTGGACATGACTGCGTCTCAGGCGCAAGCTGCGGCCCCCGGCCTGGAGGCGCCTAAGTCAGAAGCCCGTACAGACCGCCCGGCACGCAACGCTGAACGCGGTGAGCGTAGCAACCGCGGCGAACGTGGTGAGCGAGGTCGTGGTGAACGCACCGAAGGCGGTGAACGCAGTGCGCCCGCAGAGCGGGGTGCACCACGCGCAGAAGGACGCGGTGAACGCCGCCCAGACCGCAATCGTCGCCCGGACGAGAATGGTCGCAGCGACCTGGCCAACGAAGAGCAAACTCGTCAACAAGGCGAATTCGCAGCACCTGTCAGTGTGAATGAGTCATCCCCGTCCTTGGGTGAAGCGGCAGAGCCGACCCAAGTGACAGGAGACGCCGGTGCTCGACCCGCAGGGTCGTTGGCTCCGCGCGAGAAGCGCTCACGTGACCGCTATGGCCGTGAACGTGCGCCACGCAACGGCGATCGGACCGAGCAGCCAGGGGACAAGGCAGAGACATCCTCTGAGCCGTCGCTGACCGCTGAGGCATCTGCCGAAGAACCACGCAAGTCGTATTTCACGACCAGTGCGGAAGCCCCCGCGGCACCAGTCGCGGTAGTACAGGCCACCCCGGTGGTGGTTGCGGAGGCTGTAGCGGCACCCGCAGTTGCACCTGCCCCCGTTGTGGCGCCAGTGAACGTGGTGGCACCTGTGGCACCAGCACCAGCGTTGGTACCCGCCGCTGTGACACCCGTGGCAATCGTCGCACCCGCTGCATCCGTAGCCAAGGCAACCGTAGCTGTGGCGCCGACCGAGGCAGCAACGGGCATGCCCAAATTGCAGCCTTTCGCCCTACCCGTTGATGCGTTGGCCCAAGTGGCCGAGAGCTCGGGACTGAGCTGGGTCAATTCGGATGCAGCAAAAATCGCGGCGGTCCAGGCGGCAATTGCTGCTGAGCCCAAAGTCGTTCGGATCCCTCGCGAACGGACTGCCAAAGCACAAATCACCGAAGAGCCCTTGGTGATGGTTGAAACCAAGCGCGACTTGCGCGACGTGACCTTGCCATTTGAAGAAAAGACCACGCACTAAAACAATGAAGGCCCTGACGGGCCCTCATTGAAAAAGGGCACGCTGGTGCCCTTTTTTTCGCCTGTTGTTGTTCGTGCTAAAAAATATCGACCTCACCGACTCTCGGCACGCCGCCAAAGAAGCCCCGGCGGACCAAACCAACATGGCTGCAAACACGGTTACGACCACTGCGCTGGGCAAAGTCAACCGCGCGTTCGGTTTTCTCCAGTGCGCTGCTGGGCGAATCATCAGCCAGTACGCTGGTAAAACCACTGCTGACCGTGACACGGCCAACTTGGGGGAAATTGAACTTTTCAACATTCGCGCGAAAACGCTCAAATGCGGCGAGCACCAAAGCCTCGTCCGGACAGTGCATCAGCACACCAAAGTGCTCACCGCCAAAGCGGTAAATGCGGTCGTACGTGCGAAAGGTGTTGTTCATGATCCGCGCCACCAGCAGCAAAACCTCCTCTGCCATCAAATGCCCATGGGCGTCATTGATCAAGGCGAAGTTATCCACAACCGCTGACCCCAGCCAGTAGTTGACCGGCACGCGATGGCGACGGTCTTGCGACAGGCCACTGGGCACGGCGGACAACTTCGGTATGCCTGTCAAACCATCAAGCTCTTCCAACACGGCACTGTAAAAAGCATCGTCCAGTGATTTACGGTTCAACAAGCCGGTCAAGGCATCCCGGTCGCTGTACTCCAGCAAAGAATACATATTGCGGTAAACCCGTCGCAACTGCTCAACGACGCGCAATTGCTCTGGCGTGAGCGCCGTTTCGGAGTGGACTTCAATCACGCCCTCGTCGTCTTTGCGTGAGTCTGAAAACAGCGGCAGCAAGTTGATGCGGGGACCGTTCTCACCCGCCCAGGCTATTTCAACCACATCACGTTGCTGCAGGCACTTGAGCCGATCCGGGGCATCGTCCAGGTGCGCCAGCGTCTGAAAATCCACGTGCATGGGATCAACCAGTTTGCCGCCGCCCTTCGCGTCAAGTCTGGCCACTTCCAGCCAGCGCTTTTCGCCCTCCTCACTCATGACCCGGGCAATCACAATGCGCTGTATCGGCAAAACGGCAAGCAAGGCTTTGGACAGCGTGAGTTCCAGCAGATCCCGGTCCCGATGGTCGGTTAATTTGATGATGTATTCGATCAGTGTGCTCATAGACTCCTCACGATAACGCTACAAATTTGCAAAAAATCAAGTCACGCCCAGCTTGGCCGCATTTTGCCAAGCCTGTGCAGAGGCCTGCGGGTCGTGCCGCTGCTCAGCCAACTCGGCCAATGCCAGCCAGGCCTTTCTCTGCAGTTCAGCATGTTTCAGTCGCGGCAGGGCCTGGGCCAGCAACTGCTGGGCCTTGCCCCACAACTGCAGCCGCATGCAAGCCACGCCTGCCAGATACTGCAAGGCGGCGTCGCCGGGTTGCATCATTTGAGCCTGCTCAATCCGGGTCAACCAGGCAGCTTCAGGCGCGCCACTCGTCCCCGCAAAACTCATCTCCAGCGCGTGGATAAGGTTGACACGTTGCACATCGGTCAACGCATCAGCCTGCGTCACCATGCGTTCCCACACTGGCAGCAACCAAGCGCGGGCCTCGTCAACCGAGCCCCCCAACCTGAGCAAACGTTGGGCCGCATCAACGGCCACTTCTGGCATGGCACGCTCCGCGGCGTCGAGCTGTCTCCAGACGCCTTGCAATTGGTCAATGTCGTGGGCAGTCTGGACAAGCTCCAAAGCCAGGCCCCGCAAAATACTGCGTGCGGCAAGTTCAGAAAATGCCCGGTGCTTGGCCAGCAGACGCCCCGTCTCCAGCGCCAGCCTTGTTTGGCGCGCCATTCGGGCGGCCTTCAGGCGCAAACGCAGGGCCAGCGTGCGACGTGAAGCACCGATGGGCAAGTCATCCAGCCACGCCAGGGCGCCCGAGGCGTCGCGGTCTTCAATCGCCCAGCGCGCAGCGCGCAACTGCACACCATCGCGCGTGCCTTGGGCGTCTGGCCGTGAGGCATGTGCCAGGGCCTGATCGAAATGTTCGGCTCGCGCTGCCTTGTCCTGCAAGGCCTGCGCACTCTCGGCAGCCAGCAAATGGGAGAGCGCCCGCAAACGACCAGCGTAGACCAAGTGCTCGCCGCTGCGCGCCAAGGCGGCTTCACGCACCAGCACGGTTTCCGCAGACTTGCGAGCCCGGATGAATCGCCCCGCCACCAAATGCGAGAGCGCGTCCAGCAAAGCCATGTGCATGGCACGCTCCTGGTGCTGAATCCGCCACGAGCGGGCGTGGCCCGGCATGGCAAACAGCGCAGCCAGCGCCCGCAAGGCCACATGCAAAACCAAAAACAACAAGATCAGCAAGAGCACGACCAGATTGAGCGACAAGTCAAGCCGGTAAGGTGGCCAAAACAAGGTCACCGTGCCCTGGTTGTTGCCTGCAAACAGTGCCAAAGCCACCGCCGTGCCAAACAACCCTAAAAACCAGAGCGCCAGTCGCATAGTTATCTGCCCGCTGCGGCTGTGGAGAGCGCCGCCAGCGTTTCATCCACCCGGGGCAACTGCAGGGTGTTCATCTGCGCCTGCACCTGCTGCAACAGGACCACAGCCGACTTGGTCTTGCGCGACAGAGGGTCAAAATATTTGCCAATCGACACCGACGCAGCCGCCAGATCGGCGCGTGAGGACTCCAGCTGCCGGGCCAGCAGACCCAACCGGGCGTTCAACAATTTGAGCTTGAGGTTTTCACGCAGAAAAAACGACTGCTCGGGCGAGAGCAAGGCCGCTTCCGGTAGCGTCACGCGCCCCACCCGCACCAGGCTACGGACCTCGTTCACCACCACTTGGAGGCTGTTTTGCCACCAATTGGCCGTCCCGTTTGCCGCTTCAACCTTGACTTTGCCCATATCCGTGACGGAGGCCACCGCATTGACCAACACCAGTTCATCGGCCAAGCGCACCAGATCGTCCAGTTTTGCCAGCAAGCCCGGGGTGTCGCTCACCGAGGCCAATTTGACGCGGTCAATGTCACGCACCAAAGCACGTTGCAGCGTGGCCAGGCGAGGCTGGGCGGCGCGGGTCACGCGTTGTTCGGCATTTTTAAGAGCCGTCAGCAAGGGTTCGACACTGCCGGTGAGCTGCGCCTGCTGCTGTGCCAAACGGATTGAGGACTCGATGTCCACCACCAAGTTGTCATCACGCGAGCGCGACAGGCTTTGCATCAAGGCCTCCAACTGCGTGCGCTGCAGGGCCACCTCGTTCAGTCGGGCTTCAAAAAGTGCGGTACGGGCCGCGGCCTCCTGACTTTGCTCCATCGCTTGTTTGGCCATCGTCCGGGCTTCCACCGACTGAGCGCCGGCGTCTGCACTCTGGCGGGCCAGTTGCGACTGCATGGCGTTCAACTTTTGCCACAACAAGCCCGTCGCCAGCACGGCGGCCAGCGACACCAGCACCAAACACCACACCAGGAAACGCGGCAAGACCCCGGCTGTTACCTCGGGTTGCCCCAACACCACGGCGACGTCGGACTTGCTCGCCAACGCGCTCGACAAATCGCCCCCGGGTTGGGAAGGTTTTTCGGCGTTGGGCTCAGCATTCATGTGAAGGATTCTATAGAGGCCAGCACATCAGCCAGCGTCGGTCGTGACTCGCCAACAACACCAAAACCTGCCGCCCGGGCGGCCTGTGCAATGCGCGGGTGGGTAGCCAACGCCCTGGCCTGCCCCCACGACTGCTCGGGCAAGCCTTGCCGCAGGTTCAGCACGGCCTCGGTGCTGCTGAACAGCCAAAGGGACCCGTCGACAGCGGCCTCGCGCGCCAAAGCCCGCTCTGGCGCGTTGAAGGTTGGCACATGGCGCTGGTATGCCACCACAAACTCGACATGACCGCCGGCCTGGGTGACTTGCGCCGCGAACCAGTCGCGTCCCACGCCCGGTCCGGCGTGGCCCTGGGCGCCACCGCGAACAATCAATACGCGGTCTCCGGGGTGAATCTGGTCTTTCACCAGGCGCCAGAGCGTCTCGGAGTCAAATTGCCCGGCATCCAGCGACGGCACATCGATCCGGTCCGGCGCCACGCCCGCACGGTGCAACGCACAGGCCGTGCCGGGCCCTGGCGCCCATGCTCTTATTTCAGGAGCTACTAGCGCCCTGAATTCGGGGGCTTGAGCCGGTTTTGATGCAAAAAAATAGTCGACTGCATTGCCACTGACAAACATGACACCGACATAGCGCGTCAAGCCCATCCACACCTCCCGCAGGCGGGTCGTGTCTGGCACAGGGCCAATATCGATGAGCGGCATCGCCACGGCGTTGCGCCCGGCAAGTTGCAGGTCATGCACCCACCGCTGCGCGTCACGCTCCGGGCGGGTCACGATGAGTCGCATGGAGTCAGATCGGGTGGTGCGGCGCAACAATTGCGGGTGGCTGCCCGCCTTGGGCCAAGATCGCAGACTGCAACGCGGCCGCCACGCGCTCGCCAAAGGCTGTGGCGCCCGGCACATCAGTGACTGTGGCACGCATGGCCACGCGCACCACGGGCAATGCGCCCTCGCTGTCGCCCCAAGCGGCGTCCAGGGTGAGGGTGCTGCCGCTGAAGGTGGCAAAAGCCGCCAGCGGCATGGAGCAACTGCCGCCCATGACCCGGCTCACCGCGCGCTCGGCCGATACGGCCATCCAGGTTGTGGCGTCGCCCAAGGGTGCCAGCGCCTGGACCAGATCAGCACGGTCCGAACGGATCTCGATGCCCAGAGCGCCCTGCCCGGCTGCGGGCAGCATCACGCCGGGTTCAAAAATTTCACGAATCCGCGTTTCCAAATCAAGCCGCTTCAGGCCCGCCGCCGCAAGCACGATGCCGTCGTACAAACCATCGTCCAGCTTGCGCAAGCGGGTGTCCAGGTTGCCGCGCAGGGGTTCAATTCTCAAATCTGGTCGCAAGGCGCGCAGCAAGGCCATGCGGCGCAAGCTCGACGTCCCCACCACAGCGCCCTGCGGCAGGCTGGCCAGATTCGCGTACTTGTTGGACACAAAAGCGTCTCGCGGGTCTTCACGCGTCATCACGCAAGCCAGCTCAAAGCCGTCGGGCAGCGCCATGGGCACGTCTTTGAGCGAGTGCACCGCCAAGTCGGCCTGGCCGGCTTCCAGCGCCACCTCAAGCTCTTTGACAAACAGGCCTTTGCCACCCACCTTGCTCAAAGAGCGGTCCAGAATCTGGTCACCCAGCGTGGTCATGCCCAGCACGCTCACGCCGTGCCCCAATTGCTCCAGCCGCGCCTTGACGTGGTGGGCCTGCCACAGGGCAAGGCGGCTTTCTCGGGTGGCGATCGTCAAATGGCTCATAAATGCAGGGGGGTTCAGGCGGTAACCTGTTGGTAATCTGGATGGGCCGGGAATGCTAGCATGAGCATCCATCCTCCCGCGCGGCCTCTTCCCAACCCTTCGCCATGATCAAACCTTCCAAAACCGAGTCCGTCAACCGGGCAAAAGACAACGAACGCCCCCTGGTGGACGACATCCGGCTCTTGGGCCGCATTTTGGGCGATGTGATTCGCGAGCAAGAAGGTGTGGCAGCTTTCGAGTTGATTGAGCAAATCCGCCAGCTGTCGGTGGCCTTCAGGCGCGATGCGGACCAGGAGGCCGACAAGGCCCTGAAAAAGCTGCTCAAGGGCCTGAGCGGTGACCAGACCGTGAGCGTGATCCGCGCCTTCACCTATTTCAGCCACCTGGCCAATCTGGCCGAAGACCGGCACCACATTCGCCGCCGCGCCATCCACGAGCGTGCGGGTGACACCCAAGAGGGCAGCATTGAAGTGGCCTTGTCTCGCCTGCGCTGGGCCGGCATTTCGCCCAAAACCATTTCAGACACCCTGGCCACCAGCTTCGTGTCGCCCGTGCTCACGGCCCACCCCACCGAGGTGCAGCGCAAAAGCATTCTGGATGCCGA
>CAZLRQ010000112.1:0-7964 GCA_964562035.1 uncultured Rhodoferax sp.
GTGCTGGAGCCGGAAAACGGCATTGTGACCATTGGTTCAGGCGGGGCGTATGCCCAGGCGTCGGCCATTGCCCTGCTGAAGAACACCGAGTTGTCGGCGCAGGAGATTGTCAAGAAGTCGTTGGAGATTGCCGGGGAACTGTGCATCTACACCAACATGAACCACACCATTGAGACCCTCTGAAATTATGTCGTCCATGACCCCGCAGGAAATTGTTGTCGAACTTGACAAACATATCGTCGGCCAGCAGCAAGCCAAGCGCGCCGTGGCCATTGCCCTGCGCAACCGCTGGCGTCGCCAGCAGGTCGAGTCCGGCCTGCGCGCGGAGATCACGCCCAAGAACATCCTGATGATTGGCCCCACTGGCGTGGGCAAGACCGAAATCGCCCGACGCTTGGCCCGTTTGGCGGATGCGCCGTTCATCAAGGTGGAGGCTACCAAGTTCACCGAGGTGGGCTATGTGGGTAAAGACGTTGACGCCATCATCCGCGACCTGGCTGACATTGCGGTCAAGCAGACCCGCGTGGCCGAGATGAAAAAAGTGCGCGCCCGGGCTGAAGACGCCGCCGAAGACCGTGTGCTGGACATTTTGATTCCACCGGCACGCGGAGATTTTGGTGTCACGGGCGGTACCGAGCCTGAGAGCACCGCACGCCAGACCTTTCGCAAGAAATTGCGCGAAGGCCAGTTGGCCGACCGGGAAATCGAGATCGACGTGGCCCAGCATGCCCCCCAATTGGAGATCATGGGGCCTGCCGGCATGGAGGAGATGACCGAGCAGTTGCGCGGCATGTTTGGCCAGATGGGTCAGCAAAAGCGCCAGACCCGCAAGCTCAAGATTGCTGAGGCGCTGAAGTTGCTGGTGGACGAAGAGGCGGCCAAGCTGGTCAATGAAGACGACATCAAGACCCAGGCGCTGCACATGCTGGAGCAAAACGGCATTGTGTTCATTGACGAGATTGACAAGGTCACCTCGCGCAGCGAGGGCAGTGGCGCCGAGGTGTCACGCCAGGGCGTGCAGCGCGACTTGTTGCCCTTGGTGGAGGGCACGACGGTATCCACCAAGTACGGCATGGTCAAGACGGACCATATTTTGTTCATCGCCTCCGGGGCGTTTCACCTGAGCAAACCCAGCGATCTGATTCCCGAGTTGCAGGGGCGGTTTCCGATCCGGGTGGAGTTGCAGTCGCTGTCGGTGGGGGACTTTGTCGCCATCCTGACGCAAACCCATGCCTCCTTGGTCAAGCAGTACCAGGCCCTGCTGGCCACAGAAAATGTGACCATCGAGTTTTCTGACGAGGGCATCACCCGCCTGGCGCACATTGCGTTTGAGGTCAACGAGCGAACTGAAAACATCGGTGCTCGCCGACTGTCCACCGTGATGGAGCGGCTGCTCGACGAGGTGAGCTTTGATGCCGCCAATCTGGGTGGTCAGACCATCGTGGTGGATGCCGCTTATGTCGATACCCGGCTGGGTGAATTGAGCCGGGATGAGGATTTGTCACGTTACATTTTGTGATGTTGGGTGGGCGTGGGGATGGGTCTTCACGCATCACTTTCACAACATGGGCTAAGTGCTTAATCTAGAACGATTTTGTCTTTAGCCAGCTTGCAGAGTCTCTGCTAAGTCCTTGATTCCATTGAAAAAATTGTTGCAGGCCCTCATGCGCGAGTGGCTTTTGCTGATACAGTGGAAAAAAGTGCAATTAAGTGGTGAAAAGTGCCTTTGTACTTCCATTTATTTGCAATCTGACGAAAAGAGAGCGTGCTGTTGTGTTTCAAGGGGCTTCGTCATTAAGTCTGGATGCGAAGGGTCGGCTGTCTGTGCCGACCCGGCATCGTGACGTCTTGACGGCCACGGCAGCCGGTCAGCTCACCATCACCAAACACCCCCACGGTTGCCTCATGTTGTTCCCGCGCCCCGAGTGGGAGAAATTCCGCGAGCGGATTGCGGCCTTGCCGATGTCAGCGCAATGGTGGAAACGCATTTTTTTGGGCAATGCCATGGATGTCGAGCTCGATGGCACGGGCCGTGTGCTGGTGTCGCCGGAGTTGCGCGCGGCCGCCGGCATTGCCAAAGACGCCGTGCTGTTGGGCATGGGCAACCACTTTGAGTTGTGGGACAAGGCGACCTATGACCTGCAAGAGGCCAAGGCCATGCAGGGCGAGATGCCTGACGTTTTTAAAGACTTTTCTTTCTGAAGGCCCGCGGTGGATACCCCATGGACACACACCACCGTTTTGTTGAACGAAGCAGTCAATGCCTTGTTCGACGAGCGGCAAGCTGAACCCACCGAGCCCGGTGCGGGCGCACCCACCTATGTGGACGCCACCTTTGGCCGGGGCGGCCACAGCCGCCTGATCCTGTCAAAACTGGCGCCGCAGGGTCGCCTGATTGCGTTTGACAAGGACCTGGACGCTTTGGCCGAAGCGGCCACCATCACCGACCCGCGCTTTTCCATTCGCCATCAGGGCTTCTCGAATTTGGGCGAGCTGCCCGCCGGCAGCGTGGCCGGCGTGTTGCTGGATTTGGGCATCAGTTCGCCGCAAATCGACAACCCGGCGCGGGGCTTCAGTTTCAGGTTTGAGGCGCCACTGGACATGCGCATGGACACCACGCGCGGCGAGAGCGTGGCCCAGTGGCTGGCCGAGGCGGAGGTGGACACCATAGCGGAGGTGATACGTGATTACGGTGAAGAACGGTTTGCTGGGCCAATTGCAAAGGCGATTGTTGCTCGCCGCCAGGAGCGCGGACCTATCGCAACCACCACCGAGCTGGCCCAGCTCGTGGCTGACACGGTCAAAACCCGCGAGCAGGGGCAGAACCCTGCCACGCGCACCTTTCAGGCTTTTCGGATTTTCATCAACGCCGAGCTGGAAGAGCTGCAACAAGCGCTAGAGGCCAGCCTGCAGGTGCTCGCCCCGGGCGGGCGCTTGGTGGTGATCAGCTTTCATTCGCTGGAAGACCGCATCGTCAAGCAGTTCATTGCCAAGCATTCGCGCGATGAGTACGACCGGCGCAACCCGTTTGCCCCGCCCAAGGTCATGCGTCTGAAGGCGCTGGACCGCATCAAGCCGAGTGCGGCCGAGGTGTCGGCCAACCCGCGTTCACGCAGCGCGGTGATGCGTGTGGCGCAAAGGACCACGGCGTGATTCGCATCAATCTGATGCTGCTGCTGGCCGTGATGGCCAGTGCCTTGTACCTGGTGAATGTGCAGTACGAGTCGCGTCGCCTCACTACCGAGCTGGACCGGGCGCGCGCCGAGTCGCGCCGGCTCGAGGCCGACAAGGAGCGCCTGCAGGTGGAAAGACGCGCCCAGGCCACGCCCGCCCGCGTGGAGCGTCTGGCCAAGCTGCAGTTGCAAATGCGCACCACCACCCCCGCCATCACCCACTACATGGGTGGAAATCCTGGCGTGTTGCCTGTTGCCGCCAGCCGTGCCCCATGAGCCGCAGCATCGCCTACACCTCCAGCCCTTTGCTGGCCAGCCGCACCCCGGTCTGGCGCAGCAAGCTGATCGTGGCCGCGATTGCCCTGGCTTTTTTGGGTCTGGCCGCGCGCGCGGTGTACATCCAGGTGATTGCCAATGACTTTTTCCAGCGCCAGGGCGAAGTGCGCTTTGCCCGCACGCTGGCGCTGCCCGCCAACCGGGGCCGGGTGCTGGACCGCAATGGCCTTATCCTGGCGTCCAGCATTCCGGCGCCCAGCATCTGGGCCATTCCTGAGGATGTCGAGCGCGACAAGGCGCGCTTGAGCCAGCTGGCCAAACTGCTGGACATGCCGCTGGCAGAGTTGAACAAGCGCCTTGAGAACGAGGACAAGTCCTTTGTCTGGATCAAGCGTCAGGTGGACGAGTCGGTGGCCAAAGACATTGCGGCGCTGAAAATCAAGGGCATCTACCAGCGCAAGGAATACAAGCGCCAGTACCCCGAAGGCGAGGCGGCAGCGCATGTGGTGGGGTTCACCAATGTGGAAGACATCGGGCAGGAAGGCATTGAGCTGGCCTTCAACAAAGAGCTGGGCGGACGCAGTGGCTCACGCCGCGTGATCAAGGACCGCTTGGGCCGTGTGGTGGAAGACGTGGGTGAGCAAATTTCGCCCGTGGACGGGCAAGACCTGCAGCTCAGCGTAGACAGCAAGGTGCAGTTCGTGGCTTACCAAAAGCTGCGCGATGCCGTCATGCTGCACAAGGCCAAAGCCGGTAGCGTGGTGGTGCTGGATGCCATCACCGGCGAGGTGCTGGCCTTGGCCAACTACCCCAGTTACGTACCTGGTAAACGCCAGAATCTGACCGGCGCGCAATTGCGCAACCGTGCCATCACCGACACCTTTGAACCCGGTTCGGTGATGAAGCCGTTCACGGTGGGCCTGGCGCTGGAGTCGGGCCGCATCACGCCGCAAAGCCTGATTGACACTGGAAACGGCCGGTTAACCATCACCGGCTCCACCATTTCTGATACGCACGCCAACGGCGTGCTGACCGCCGAGGGCGTGATTCAAAAGTCAAGCAACGTGGGCACGGCCAAGCTGGCCATGCAAATGCAGTCGCGCGAGATGTGGGAGTTGTTTTCCCAGGCCGGTTTCGGCCAAAAGCCCCAAATCAGTTTTCCCGGCGCGGTGTCTGGCCGCTTGCGGCCCTACAAAACCTGGCGGCCCATTGAGCAGGCCACCATGAGTTACGGCTACGGCCTGTCGGCGTCGCTGTTTCAGATGGCCCGCTCGTACACCGTGTTTTCGCATGACGGCCAGTTGATTCCCGCCACCATGCTCAAGAGCGCCGAGCCCGCGGTCGGGGTTGCGGTGCTGTCACCGCGCACGGCGGGCCAGATCCGCAAAATGCTGCAAATGGCCGCCGGCCCTGGCGGCACCGGGCAAAAAGCCCAGACCATCGGCTACTCGGTGGGCGGCAAGTCTGGCACCGCTTACAAGCAGATCGGCAAGGGCTACGGCTCGGCCGGCAACCGCAAGTACCGGGGCTGGTTTGTCGGCATGGCGCCCATTGAGCAACCGCGTGTGATTGTGGCGGTCATGATTGACGAGCCCAGTGCCGGCCAATACTACGGCGGCGCGGTGGCGGCGCCGGTGTTCAGCGAAGTGGTGCAGCAGACGCTGCGCATGATGGGCGTGCAGCCTGATGTGGCCGTGGTGCCCCAGATCGTGGCGCAAGCCGAAGAGGAAAGCCTGTGACGCTCTTGGTATTGACCACCCCCCAGGAAGCGGCCGCGTGGCTGCGTCGTCACGTCACCGGGTCGCTGCAGACCGACAGCCGTCGGGTGCAGCCCGGCGATGGTTTTATTGCCTGGCCGGGTGCTGCCACCGATGCACGCCAGCATGTGGCGGCTGCACTGGCCAGCGGCGCGGCCGCCGTGCTGGTGGAGCAGACGGGCGCGGAGCCTTATGCCTTCAGTGATGCGCGTGTGGCGGCTTACCCCCAGTTGAAGGCCGCCAGCGGGCCCATTGCCGCCGCTTATTTTGACCACCCCACCGAGCATCTGCGGGTGCTGGCCGTCACCGGCACCAACGGCAAGACTTCCACCGCCTGGTGGTTGGCGCAGGCGCTATCGAATTTAAAGCAGACAACGCCCATCCCGTGCGGGCTGGTGGGTACTTTGGGCATTGGTCGGCCGCCCAGGCCGGATGCGACAGGGAGCGCGGGCGATGCCGCTGCCGGCCCGGACCTGGTGTCCACCGGCATGACCACCCCCGACCCGGTGCTGCTGCAGCAGCACTTCAGGCACTTTGTGCAGACGGGTGTGCAGGCCTGTGCCATTGAGGCCTCGTCCATCGGCCTGGCGGAGCACCGGCTGGATGGCACGAAGATTCACACCGCCATCTTCACCAATTTCACCCAGGACCACCTGGACTACCACGGCAGCATGGCCGCCTACTGGCAAGCCAAGCTGGCGCTGTTTCAGTGGCCCAGCCTGCGTGCCGCCGTGGTCAATATTGACGATGCGCAGGGCGTGGAGCTGGCAGCGACGCTGGACGCCCGTGCCCTGGACATTTGGACCGTGTCTTGCCAGAGTGATGCCCGCCTGCAAGCGCAGGACATCCATTACGACGCGCAGGGTTTGAGCTTTTGGGTGTGCGAGGGTGCTGAGCGCCGCCACCTGACCAGCCGTTTGATTGGCAGTTACAACGTGGCCAACCTGCTGGGTGTGCTGGGCGCTATGCGTTCGTTGGGCGTGCCGCTGGCGGCGGCGATCGAAGCCTGTACCGGACTGACCCCGGTGCCCGGACGCATGGCGTGTTTGGGCGGTGCCGACCAGCCCCTGGTGGCGGTGGATTACGCACACACGCCTGACGCGCTGGCCAAAGCCTTGCAGGCCCTGCGCTCGTTGGCCGAACAGCGTGGCGGACAGCTCTGGTGCGTATTTGGTTGCGGCGGTGACCGCGACGCCAGCAAGCGCCCCCTGATGGGCGCCATGGCCGCCAGCCACGCCGACCGGGTGCTGGTGACCAGCGACAACCCGCGCAGCGAGAAGCCTGACACCATCATCAGCCAGATTCTGCTGGGCCTGACCGGCCAGGCCGCCGTGATGGTGCAGCCCGATCGGGCGCTGGCGATTGCCCAGGCCATTGGCCAGGCGGCGCCGCGTGATGTGATTTTGTTGGCGGGTAAAGGTCATGAGGACTACCAAGAGGTGGCCGGCCAGCGCCTGCCGTTCTCGGACCTGGTGCAGGCGCGTGCGGCCCTGGTCGCCCGGCAAGCGGCGACACCCGAGATGAAGACATTACCCATGATGAATCTGCAAGCCGCTTTGCCCTGGCTGCCAGATGCCCGGCTGGTGTCCGCGGGCGTGGCCAACGCCAACCCTGTTTTCACTCGTGTCCACACCGACACCCGCAGCCTTCAGCCGGGTGACCTGTTTGTGGCGTTGCGCGGCGAGCGCTTTGACGGCAATGACTTTTTGGCTGAGGCCAAAGCCCGGGGCGCGGTGGCGGCCTTGTGTGAAGGGGATGCTGATGCGCGCCTGCAGGCCGCCGGCCTGCCCGGCCTGGTGGTGCCTGACGCCAAACAGGCGCTGGCCCAATTGGCCACGCACTGGCGCGCCCAGTTCACGCTGCCCCTCATTGCAGTCACCGGCAGCAATGGCAAGACCACGGTGACGCAAATGATTGCGGCCATCCTGCGTGACTTCAAGCCCGAGGCTTACCTGGCCACCCAGGGCAACCTGAACAACGACATTGGCGTGCCGCTCACCCTGCTGCGCCTGCGCGCGCACCACGAGGTGGCCGTGGTGGAACTGGGCATGAACCACCCCGGTGAAATTGCCCATCTGGCTGCCATCGCCCAACCGACTGTGGCGCTGGTCAATAACGCACAACGTGAGCACCTGGAGTTCATGGCCACCGTGGAAGCCGTGGCCCAGGAGAACGGCACCGTCATTGACGCGCTGCCCGGCCACGGCGTGGCGGTCTTTCCGTCCGACGACCCCTACACCGCGCTCTGGGTTGCCCAAGCGGGTGGCCGGCCTGTAAGGCAGTTTTGTGCCGATACCGCACCACAAGCCACTTCAGTGGCCGAGGTGCGCAGCCTGCAGGCCAATTGGGCGGGCGATGCCTGGCAAATTGCCGCCATCACCCCCGCGGGCGAGTTGCACTACGCCCTGCACATTGCCGGTTTGCACAACGTCAAAAATTCCTTGGCCGCGGTGGCTTGCACCCTGGCCGCTGGCGTGCCGCTGGCGAATATTGCCCGTGGCTTGTCGCAGTTTGAACCGGTCAAGGGCCGCTCGCGTGCGCTTGTGGTGACCCACGCCGGGCGTGCCATCACGCTGGTGGACGACACCTACAACGCCAACCCGGACTCGGTCAAGGCCGCCATCGAGGTGCTGGCCACGCTGCCCGCGCCGCGCCTGCTGGTGCTGGGCGACATGGGCGAGGTGGGCGACCAGGGTCCGCAGTTTCACGCCGAAGCCGGCCAACTGGCCAGCGCGCTGGGCATTGAACACCTCTTGAC
>CAZLRQ010000113.1:0-2158 GCA_964562035.1 uncultured Rhodoferax sp.
ACGCGCTGGCCAAGGGCTATGACTTTTTCACCTACTACTTCACGCTGTTCCTCACGCCCATGATGTTCCTGAGCGGCATCTTCTTCCCGCTGGAACAGTTGCCCGCTGCCGTGCGGGCGGTGTCGCAATGGCTGCCGCTGACCAACGCGGTGGAACTGGTGCGCCCCATGTTCATGGACCAGTGGCCCACCGAGCCGCTGCGCCATGTGGCGGTGCTGGTGGCTTACGCCGTGGGCGGTTTCTGGGTCGCGCTGGCGCTCACGCGCAAGCGGTTTCGGGGGTGATGCCAACCCCCATCCTCACGGACAGGGTCTCACGCTATAAATTATGTAGCTATTGAGGCTTTATGGGTAAGGGCTAGAGGCTTATTTGGCTTAAAAAGCGTGTCAAAAAACGCATGGCCAGTTTTCTCGCGCTTGGCCAGGTACATGGCCGTGTCGGCTTGGCTCAGCAGGGTGGCCGCACTGGTGTCGGGCGCCTGGCGCATGGCAATGCCAATGCTGGGGCGCATGCTCAGGCGCAGCGGGCCAATTTGAATGGGCTCGGCCACGTGGTCGAACAGCTTGCGGGCGAAATGGCTCAGTTGTTCGTGGTTGGACAAACCGGCCACCAGGCAGGCAAATTCGTCGCCCCCCAGACGGGCCACCAGGTCTGAGCTGCGAACGCTCTGCGCCAGACGGGCCGAGACGATTTTCAGCAGTTCGTCCCCGACCGCATGGCCGTGGGCGTCGTTGATTTGCTTGAAACCATCGAGGTCAATGAACATCACGGCCAGCGCTTGCGGGTTGCTGAGCGCCTGCTGCAGCCGGGTGCCAAAGTGGTCGCGGTTGGGCAGTTGCGTCAGGCCGTCATGCTGCGCCTGGTGGCGCGCTTGCTGCTCCCGCGCTTGCGTGCCCGAGAGTTCAGCGCGCAGTTGCGCCAGCGCGGTGCGCGTGTCAAACATATCCAGCGCCATGTGCTGACTTTGCGCGCGGGTGTGCTTTTGGGCCTCGTGCAGTTGTTGCAGGGCCTCGACACACTCCCGCACCGTGGTTTGCAGGCGCGCCTGCGTGGCTGGCGAGGTGTCGGGGCCCGCATTGGCCTGGGCATTCGCAGCCTGGGTGAGCCGCTCTTGCACGGCGTTGAAGAGGTCACTCCAGTCTTCGGCGGCGATGGTGAGCGGCGCCGGTTTGGGGCCGGCGGGGCTGTCGTCAAAGTTGATGGCTTGCGCCAGCGGGGTGCCCCTGAAGCGCAGAACCTGGCCCGTGGTCCGGGGGCTGTTGGTGGTGCCGGCGGTCCGCCGGGGGACGTATTTAATCATGATGGAGTCCTCGCGGAAGACATTGAAGCGTTGGTCAAAACGACGGATGGGGTTGACATAGGGGTGCAATGTAGGCGGCGGGGCGTCTGGTTACTATGTCAAAAGACACGCGCAGGCCCACTTTGGATCTGCCTTTACACGAAAGAAACACATGGCCGACGTTCGCTGCACTGACTGCCCTTTGCGGCAACTCCCGCTGTTTCTCGACCACACGCCCGAGGAACTGGACCTGGTGCAGTCCCTGAAGCGGCGCGAGATGACCGTGGTGGCGGGCGACACCCTGATCCACGAGGGGCAAACCGATGCGCCGCTGTTCACCCTGCGCGCAGGCTGGGCGTTCCGTTTCAAGACCCTGAGCGACGGACGCCGGCAGATCCTGACCTTTTTGCTGCCTGGCGACTTCATTGGCGTGCAGCAAAAAATGGGCGATGCCGCCGCCCATGGCGTCATCACGTTGACCGACGCGGTGTTTTGTGTGTTTCAGCGCGACTCGTTGTGGCAGTTGCACCGGCAGTCGCCCACCATGGGCTTCAACATCACCTGGCTCACGGCGCACGAGGAGTCGATGGTGGACGACACCTTGCTGTCAGTGGGCCGGCGCAGCGCCGAGGAGCGCATTGCCATGCTGCTGATTTTGCTGTTCAAGCGTGCCGCCGCCCTGCAGGCAGACGCGGGGGCGGGTGGGGTGGCGTTTCCGCTCACGCAGCAGCACATTGCCGACGGCTTGGGGCTGTCTTTGGTGCACACCAACAAGACGCTGCGCAAGCTGGAGTTGCGCGGTCTGCACCGCGTGGTCGACGGGCGGCTGTACATGCGCGACGTGAAGGCGCTGGCGCGTCTGGCAGACCTGTATGGTGA
>CAZLRQ010000113.1:2258-7960 GCA_964562035.1 uncultured Rhodoferax sp.
CTGAGCTTGGCGGCCGCCAGGCGCCCGGCCGCACCGCGCGCAAAGGCCTTGGCGGCAAATGCCCAAATCATGCGTGAGGCATCGGGCCCTTTGGGGTCGCTGTAGGGCTGCCCTGCGGCGCCACCGCTCCAGGCGTGCCCCAGCCCATTGACCAGACACAAGGTGGCCACCAGGCGCCCCCGGGTTTTGAAGTCTGTGAGTGTGGCGGCATAGCGTGCGCCGCGCTGCACGGTGCGCGCCGGGCTGGCACTAGCGCCTTCGCGGGTGGCCCACAGGTGGGCGGCAGAGGCCCCGTTGCTGGGCGCCACCAACGAGTCCACGCTGCCTTGAATCACCAGCAAAGCGGGCAGGTGTTTGCCCAGGGCCAGCGGCGCCAGTGCCGCCGCGGCCCGGCGCCCGCGCATGGCGCTGAGTGCCGTGGCGGTGGAGCTCGCGGCCCCGGGCGGCACCCCCGAATGCGTGGCCACCGCCTGGTAGCGCCACGGGTGGCGAATGGCCATCAGCGTGGCCAGACTGGCGCCTGCCGACAGGCCTGCCAGCGCAATGCGGGTGGGGTCCACCGGCTGCTTTTGGCAGACCTGCTCAATGGTGGCGTCAATGGAGTCGGCCTCGCGCTGGGCACGGCCGGCGCGCGTGTCAAACCAGTTCCAGCAGCCTTGCATATTGGCCAGCCGGTCTTGCTCCGGGTAGAGCACCAAAAAACGCTCACGCGCGGCAATTTTGTTCATGCGCGTGCTGGCGGCCAGTGCGGCGGCGTCCTGGCCACAGCCGTGCAGCATGACCACCATGGGCAAGTGCTCGGTCAGGCGTACGCCGGGCGGCTTGTAAAGGTGGTAGCGCCGGGCGCCCGCCACGCCTTGCGTCCAGTGGCCCGCCGGCAAGGTCGGCGCCGCCGAGATCTTCTTGGCCACCGGCTTGCGTTTGGCCGCCGTTGGCGCGCGCTTGACCGGCTTGGCCGGTGCGGCCTTGAGTGACGCTTGGAGGGCTTGGGTGCCTGCGCGCACCGCGCTGCGGGTGATGCTTGTCAGCGTGCGCCGCACGGCTTTGTTCCAGAAAGCGTTGCTTGATCGTCTTGCCATGGCTTTCGGGCTCGGTAGAGCGGGGGGAAATAGGCCGGGCACCGTCGGTGGGTGCCCTTCAGGCAGGCCGCCAAACAGGCGGTTGATGGGGCAGTTTAGTCCAGCCTGAGGCCCTGCACGAGGCCTATATTTCTGCGCTTTTGGTGGGCTAACGCACAGAACCTGCCGGTACGACGTGCAGCTTGTGTCGCTGCTCAGGCCGCTCATGGTTGGCGTTTTTGGGATGGGCGCGGTGCCCTAATCGGCTTGCGAATTGTCAAATTCCATGAATTTGGTTGGCTGTTTTGCGACCTGAATTGAGCCAGTCCCTCTGTTTTGTTGTGTAACTTCCACACTTTTTGGGGGCGATTTTTGCAGGGTTTCCCCGGTGTTCATGAATTATTAATAAATAGAATTTATTTAGTTCTTGGTGTGTGAGTGTCCACTTATCCGGTGGCGTACCCAGGCGGTAACTCGGCTTGGTGTTTTCCCTGCAGGGCGACCAATTAATTTGTTTGAAATCAACAATTACCTCGTTCTTTGCAAAGACACCCATCCCGTGGCGAAGCAAGTTTTTCGCCGCTTTACAAGATATTCACCTGGAATTTTCATGAACCCTTCCGTCAAGTTTTCTGTTCACGCCCTGGCTGCCGCTGCCCTGATGGCGATGGGTGGTACTGCGTTTGCAGCCCCCACCTTTGATGCCAACATGGAGTTTGACAACACCTACCGCAGTGGCTCTGCGGTTGCTGCGGCGGACAAAGGTTTGGGCCAAAGCGGTCGCGTTGAGTTGAATGCGTCCGGCAAAGCGGGTGCCAACATGTTTGTCGCCGCCCGGGCATCATTTTTGGCCAAGAAAGATGGCAACGTCGGCACCGACGACATGTGGATTCAGTTGGGCAACGCGGGCGGCGACCTGAAGCTGGGCCGTTTTGAAGCAGCAGACCTGTTCCCCTTGGCGCAAGACACCCTGATTAACCATGCTGGCAACGTCTATTACGCTGGTGCATTGCGTGGCCGCAAGGGCGCTTCGGAGTTTCATGCTGCAGGCACGCTCAACCTGGGCGGTGGTTTGGCGCTGGAAGTTGGCGTGGTGGACAACAAGACTGCGGCCAAAGGTGTCCGTCCGGTCCTGTCTTACTCCGCAGGTGCTTTGACAGCGCGTGTTGGCTTTGAGTCGGGCGAATACGTGGCGGTTGGCGCAGCGGCTGCCAATAAATTCAGCGGCGTGGGCGCTACGGTGGGTTACAACTTTGGCGGCTTCAAGCTGACAGCCAACGTCGCCAGTGGCGAGCGCGATGCGACAACCCGTGATGGACAAAGCGCGTTCGCTGTGACCGCTGCGATGGGTGGCCTGGTGGTCGGCGCTATCGCGGGCAAGACCGAAGCGGCGGTTGGCGATGACAAAGTTCGCACGTTGTACGCTTCTTACAGCATGCCTTTGTTCGACATCAAGGGCGCCACGATCACTCCCGCACTGTCCAGCTCGAAGGGCACTCTTGCCAATGGCGGCGGTGAAAGCAAGGAAAACTCGTTCCGCGTTCGTTTGAACTACGCTTTCTAAGCCACCCGGTTTTTTCATTCTCGTTCCGAAGAAAAGTTTGACAGGTGCCCGCAAGGGCACCTTTTTTTTCGTCGGCTCGATTCATGGCGCGGTTCGGCCGCCATCGTCAGCTTTCACGCCCCTCACACCGCTCACACTTCTTGAGCCGCCTTGATCATGTCCGCCGCTTTCTCCGCAATCATGATCACCGGCGCGTTGGTGTTGCCGCCCACGATGCTGGGCATGATGGACGCGTCCACCACGCGCAAACCATCAATGCCGCGCACGCGCAACTGCGCGTCCACCACGTCCAGGGCGCCCTTGCCCATGCGGCAGGTGCCCACCGGGTGGTAAATGGTGTCTGCGTGGTCGCGGATGAATTGTTCGATGGCGAAGTCGCTTTGGGCCTTGGCAGACGCGGCCACTTCTTGCCCGCCCAAGGCTTGCAGCGCCGGCTGCGCCAGGATGTGCCGCATCAACTTGAAGCCGCGCACCAGGCGGTCCACATCCGCGCGGGCACTCAAAAATTCCGGGTCAATCAACGGTGCGTCGAAGGGGTCTTTGCTGGCCAGCGTGACGCTGCCGCGGCTGACCGGGCGCAACAGGCAGACGTGGCAAGAGTAGCCATGGCCCAGCACCGTGGTGCGGCCGTGGTTGACCAGTTTGCCCACCACAAAGTGCAGTTGCAGGTCGGGAATGCGCTCGCTGGGTTGGCTCTTGATGAAGCCACCCGCCTCGGCAAAGTTGCTGGTGAGCGGGCCGGTGCGGTGCTGGCGCCATTCAAAAATGCCTTTGACGCCTTGCACCACGCCGTGCAAGGACACACCAAAGAGGTCTTTGGCGCGAGGCGCGTTCACCACCTGCACCACGTCCGGGTGGTCGTGCAGGTTTTGCCCCACGCCCGGCAGGTCGTGCAACGGCGCAATGCCGTTTTCCAGCAAGTGCCGGTGCGGGCCAATGCCGGAGAGCATCAGGATGTGCGGTGAGTGCAGGGCACCCGCGCACAGCAGCACTTCACGGGCGGCCTTGAGTTGCTTGACCTGCCCCTCGTGCTCAAACTCCACCCCCACTGCGCGCTTGCGCGCCAGCAAGATGCGCGTGGTGTGTGCGCCGGTGAACACCTGCAGGTTGGGGCGGCTCAGGTTGGGCGTGAGGTAGGCCTTGGCAGCGCTGAAGCGCTCGCCGTTTTTGTGGGTGACCTGGTAGGCGCCCACGCCCATTTGCTCCGGGCCATTGAAGTCGGGGTTGGCGGCATAGCCGGCCTGCTGGGCGGCTTGCACAAACACCGGGCCGTAGCGGTTGGGGCTGGTCAGGTCTTTCACGTTGAGCGGTCCGCCCGTGCCATGGTGGGCGTCCGCGCCGCGCTCGTTGTTTTCGGCTTTTTTGAAGTAGGGCAACACCTCGTCATAGGACCAGCCGGGGTTGCCCTCGGCGGCCCACTGGTCGTAGTCGTCGCGGTGGCCGCGGGTGTAAATCATGGCGTTGATGGAACTGGAGCCGCCCAGCACCTTGCCGCGCGGCTGGTAGCCCGAGCGCCCATTCAGGCCGGGCTGCGGCACGGTGCTCAGGCCCCAGTTGGCCATGCCGGTTCTGGCCATCACGGCCAGACCGGCCGGGCATTGGATGAAGACGCTGCTGTCCGGCGGGCCGGCTTCCAGCAGGGCCACGGTGATGTCCGGGTTTTCGGTCAGGCGCGCGGCCAGTACGCAGCCGGCCGAACCGCCACCGATGATGAGGTAGTCAAACATGGGCTTCTCCTGGCGCGGGGGAATCTCTTGAAGGTCGGTCATGCCGGGTACCTTATCGCAATCCGGGTCTGCCTTTTAGAGACCGGCCTCCAGCATGGCGGTCCTGCGCGGTGGGGCTTTGAGGCACCGCAACCCAGCCGGGTGCGCGCCGTGCACGCGACAATGCGTCGCATGCGCTCAACCCCTTCCTCTGATCCCTCGCCCTCCGGTCTTCATCCCTACGAATCTCTCACGCCCGATGTGGTGATGGACGCCCTGGCCAGCGTGGGCCTGTTTGGCGACGGCCGCCAGCTCGCCCTGAGCTCGTATGAGAACCGCGTTTACCAATTGCACCTGGAAGACGGCACTGCGGTGGTGGCCAAGTTTTACCGCCCCGGGCGCTGGAGCGAGGCCCAGATTCTGGAGGAGCACGCCTTTGCCGCCGAGCTGATGGCCGCAGAGATTCCGGTGGTTGGCCCCTTGGTCATCAAGGGGCAAACGCTGCACCACTTTGGCGGCTTTGCTTTCAGCGTCAGCCCGCGCCGCGGGGGGCGCCTGCCGGAGCTGGACGACCCCGATGTGCTGGAGTGGATTGGCCGGTTTCTGGCGCGTATTCACAGCGTGGGCGCCGCCCGGCCATTCCAGAGCCGCCCGGCCTTGGACCTGCAAACCTTCGGCCTTGATTCCCGCGAGTGGCTGCTGGCCCATGACAAGCTGCCGCTGGACGTGCAGTCCGCTTGGGCCAAAGCCTCGCAAGATGCTCTTGAAGTAATAGCTGCTTACCCAGCATTGACGGGGGCTAGAGGCCAAAAAGACTCATATTCTGAGCCTGTGGGGCTGTTGCGCCTGCACGGCGACTGTCACCCCGGCAACATCTTGTGGACGCCGCTGGACGCGCCCACCAGCGCCGGGCCCGGCCCGCACTTTGTGGACCTGGACGACGCCCGCACCGGCCCGGCCGTGCAAGACCTGTGGATGCTGCTCAGCGGGGACCGCGCGCAGCGCACCCGCCAGTTGGGCGCACTCATTGACGGCTACGAGCAATTTCGTGCGTTTGACCGGCGAGAGCTGGTGCTGGTTGAGCCGCTGCGCACGTTGCGGCTCATTCACTACAGCGCGTGGCTGGCCCGCCGCTGGGAAGACCCTACTTTCCCCATCAACTTTCCGTGGTTTGGCTCCAGCGACTACTGGAAAGGTCAGGTGCAAATGCTCGAAGAGCAAATGGAGGCCATGCAGGAGGCGCCCCTGGTCGTGTGAGAGCGTGGCCGCCTTGGCCAAGGCTGCTGCTATGCGTCTGACGCGTGCAGCGCGACAACCCCGCCCGTGCGGGCTGACTGCATGACCGCCTCAATGACCGCTTGCACGGCCAGTGCC
>CAZLRQ010000114.1:0-6181 GCA_964562035.1 uncultured Rhodoferax sp.
GCCGCCTGGGCAAAGACCTGGAGCCCTACCGCCTGTTCTGGATGGAAGACGCCACGCCCGCAGAAAACCAGGAAGCCTTTCGCCTGATCCGCCAGCACACCACCACGCCGCTGGCCGTGGGCGAGATCTTCAACACCATCTGGGACTGCAAGGACCTGATCCAGAACCAGTTGATTGACTACATCCGCACCACCGTGGTCCACGCAGGCGGCATTACCCACCTGCGCCGCATTGCCGATTTGGCGGCGCTGTACCAGGTGCGCACCGGCTCGCACGGCGCCACCGACCTGTCGCCCGTGTGCATGGGCGCCGCGCTCAACTTTGACTTGTGGGTGCCGAACTTCGGCATTCAGGAATACATGCGCCACACGGACGAAACCGATGCCGTGTTCCCGCACGCCTACACCTTCAAAGACGGTTACATGCACCCCGGCGAGGCCCCCGGCCACGGTGTAACTATTGACGAAGCCCTGGCGGCCAAGTACCCCTACAAGCGTGCCTACCTGCCGGTCAACCGTCTGCAGCACGACGGCACCCTGTGCAACTGGTGAGCGCCGCCATGAACCGTCTGAGCACCCAACACCTCGGCACCTTGCCGCCTGAAGTGACCCGCCCGGCCTACAGCCGCAACGACCTGAAGCTGGGCATCGTGCACCTGGGCATCGGCGCCTTCATGCGGGCCCACCTGGCGGCCGCCACCGAGGCGGCCCTGGCCGCGGGCAACTGGCGCTGGGGCATCGTCGGCGTCTCGTTGCGCCAACCCGACACCCGTGATGCCCTGCAACCCCAAGACGGCTTGTACACACTGGCCATCCGCGATGCCGATGCGCAAGGCCAACCACGCCAGCGGCTGCAAGTCATTGGCGCGGTGCGTCGCCTGCTGGTGGCCGCCGAAGACCCGCAGGCCGTGCTGGCACAAATCGCCGCACCCGAGACCCGCATCGTCAGCCTGACCGTGACTGAAAAAGGCTATTGCCACGACCCGGCCACCGGCGCGCTGCGCCTGGACCACCCGGACATCGTGCACGATCTGGCCCACCCCACGGCGCCGCGCTCTGCCATTGGCATGCTGGTGTACGGCTTGCAACTGCGCTACGTGCGGGGCCTGGGGCCACTCACCCTGATGTCGCTGGACAACCTGCCCGCCAATGGCCGCGTGCTGCGCGCAGCCGTGCTGCGCTTTGCGCACGAAATCGCCCCCACACTGGCGGAGCGCATCGAGGCCGAATGTCGCTTTCCCTGCTCGATGGTGGACCGCATCGTGCCGCGCACCACCGATGCGGACCGCGCCGCCGTCAGCCAGGCCCTGGGCTGTGAAGACCGCTGGCCCGTGCTCGGCGAGCCATTTTTCGATTGGGCCGTGGAAGACGAATTTGCCGCGGGCCGCCCGGACTGGACGCTGGGTGGCGCCCGCTTTGTGGCCGATGCCGAACCCTTTGAGCGGCTCAAGCTGCGCATGGTCAACGGCACGCACTCCAGCATTGCCTACCTCGGGGCCATGGCAGGCTGGCAAACCGTGGACAAAGCCATTGCCCAGCCAGCGCTGCGCACGCACATCGAAGCCTTGATGCGCGACGAAATCGAACCCACCTTGACCGGCCTGCCCGGCCTTGACCTGGCGGCCTACCGCGCCAATTTGTTGCAGCGCTACGCCAACCCGGCACTGGCGCACCGGACGCAACAAATTGCGATGGACGGCTCTCAAAAACTGCCCCAACGCTTGCTGGGCACCTTGCGCGACCGCTTGGCCAAAGGCCTGCCCGTGCCCCGCATGGCGCTGGGGGTTGCGGCGTGGATGCACTACCTGCGCGGCGTCGACGAGTTGGGCCAGACCTACGTTGTTGACGACCCCCACGCCGCAGCGCTGACAGCGCTTCACCAACGCACGCTGGGCCAGGGCGTGACCTTGCAGGCCGTGCACGACATGCTCAGCTACGCCCCCGTGTTTGGCGACCTGGCCGGCCATGCGGCACTGGCCGAAGCGCTGCTGAGCGCCCTGCAATCACTCCAAACCCAGGGCGTGGCCGCCACGCTGGTGGCCTGCAACCAGGGAGAACTAGCATCGTGATCACAGCGCCCGACACCCTGGACGTTTTGTCCATCGGCGAAACCATGGCCCTGCTGGTGGCCCAGGAGCCAGGCCCGTTGGCGCAAGTGCAAAGTTTCAGCAAACGCATTGCCGGGGCGGACACCAATGTGGCCATTGGCCTGGCGCGCCTGGGATTCAAGGTGGGCTGGGTCAGCCGCTTGGGGGCCGATTCGTTTGGCACCTATGTGCGCCAGACCCTCCAGGCCGAGGGCGTGGACACCTCGCAAGTGGAAATAGACGCCAACCGGTCCACCGGCTTCATGCTCAAGACGCGCAATGTGGACGGCAGCGACCCGGCCATTGAGTACTACCGGCGCGGCTCCGCCGCCAGCCAGCTCAGCGTGGCGCACCTCACACCCGACTACGCCAGCAAGGCGCGGCATGTGCACGCCACGGGCATCACCCCGGCGCTATCGCCTGCCGCGCGCGAACTCGTCGCCCACGCCATGCAAACCCTGCGCAGCGCGGGCAAGAGCGTCTCGTTCGACCCCAACCTGCGCCCCAGCCTGTGGCCCGACACCGCCACCATGCGCGACACCCTGAATGACCTGGCCCAACATGCCGACTGGGTGCTGCCTGGCATCGACGAGGGCAAGCTGCTGACAGGCCAAAGTACGCCGGCCGACATCGCCGCCTGGTACCTCGACCGGGGCGCGAAAGCGGTGGTGGTGAAGATGGGCGCCGAGGGTGCCTACTTTCGCACCACCCGTGGCGAGCAGGGCCACGTGCCCGGTGTGCCGGTGCCCGTGGTGGTGGACACCGTGGGCGCGGGTGACGCGTTTGCGGTGGGCATCATCAGCGCCCAGCTCGAAGGCCTGGACTGGCCGCAAGCCTTGCGCCGTGCGAACTGGATCGCCTCAAAGGCGCTGCAGGTCATCGGCGACATGGAAGGCCTGCCCACCCGCAACGAGCTGACCGCACAAAACATTGTTTGAACCGAAGGAATCCCCATGCTGACCGTTGTTTGTGAAACCCCCGGCACCCTGCGTGCCCATGACCGCCCCATGCCCGAGCGCGCTGCGGATGAGGTGCTGCTGCGCGTCAAGCGCGTGGGCGTGTGCGGTACCGACCTGCACATCTTCACCGGCAACCAGCCTTACCTGAGCTACCCCCGCGTGATGGGCCATGAGCTCTCAGGCATTGTGGAGGCCGCACCGCAGGGTGGGCGGCTTCAGCCCGGCGACACGGTCTATGTCATGCCTTACCTGTCCTGCGGCACCTGTGTGGCCTGCCGGGCGGGCAAGACCAACTGCTGCGTCAGCATTCAGGTGCTGGGCGTGCACCGTGACGGCGCGTTTACCGAGTACCTGACCGTGCCCCAGCAGTTTGTGCACAAGGCCGAAGGCGTGTCACTCGACCAGGCGGCCATGGTTGAATTTTTGTCCATTGGCGCGCACGCCGTGCGCCGCTCAGGCTTGAGCGCGGGGCAGCGCGTGCTGGTGGTGGGCGCCGGGCCCATCGGCATGGCGGCCATGATCTTTGCGCAACTGCGCGGCGCCACCGTCACCGCACTCGACAGCCGCCAGGACCGGCTGGACTTTTGCACAAAATCCTTGGGCGTCAGCCATGGCGTGTGCCTCGGTGCAAATGACGAGGCGCAGTTGGCTGCCCTGACAGACGGTGAGTTTTTTGATGTAGTGTTTGACGCCACGGGCAACCCCAAAGCCATGGAACGCGGCTTTCGGCTGGTGGCCCACGGTGGCACCTACGTGCTGATCTCGGTGGTGGCCGCCAACATCACCTTTTCAGACCCCGAGTTTCACAAGCGGGAAATGACCTTGGTTGGCAGCCGCAACGCCACCGCGGAAGACTTCAAAACCGTGCTGGACGCGATGCGCGCCGGCCTGATCCCGCAAGCGCTCAACACCCACCGGCTGGCCTTGGCCGATGTACCCACGCAGTTTGAAAAGCTGCTTGACCCGTCCGCCGGGGTGATCAAAGCCATCGTGGAGTGTTGAACGACGCGGTACTTATGAGTGAGGTCAGTCATCGAGTGCCGTATCCAGCCCCGGAAACAGCACTTCGGTGAAACCAAAGCGGCTGAAATCGCGCACCCGCATGGGGTACAGCGTGCCGATCAGGTGGTCGCACTCGTGCTGTACCACGCGGGCATGAAAGCCCTCCACCGTGCGGTCAATCGGGTCGCCATACTGATCGAAGCCGGTGTAGCGAATGCGGTGAAAGCGCGGCACCTTGGCCCGCAAACCGGGCACAGACAAGCAGCCTTCCCAGTCCTCAACCTCGCCCAAAGTCTCATCGCCCGCCAAAGGGAGCAAGGGCGTGATCACCGGGTTGATGAGCACCGTGCGGGGCACCACCGGCGCCTCGGGGTAGCGCGGATTGCGCGCGTCGCTGCCAAAAATGACCAGTTGCAAATCCACCCCAATCTGCGGCGCTGCCAGCCCTGCGCCGTCGGCGGCGTGCATGGTGTCCAGCAGGTCGGTGATGAGCAGATGCAATTCATCCGAATCAAACGCGGTCACCGGTTGCGCAATGCGCAGCAGGCGCGAGTCGCCCATTTTGAGAATGTCACGAACCGCCATTTAGCAACTCCTTCAAAGCCGGCTCGTCCAGCACCGCAATCCCCAACTCCAGCGCCTTGGCCAGTTTGCTACCGGCCTCGGCACCGGCCACCACATAAGTGGTTTTTTTGCTCACCGAACCGGCCACTTTGCCGCCCGCGGCCTCAATCAGCGCTTTGGCGTCTTCGCGGCCCAGCGTGGGCAAGGTGCCGGTGATGACGAACGTTTTGCCGCTCAGGGGCTGGGGTACGGTGGGTGCGGGCGGGCCCTCGGGCCAGGTGATGCCACAGGCCCGCAGTTGCTCCACCACCTCGCGGTTGTGCGGTTGGTCAAAAAACAGCCGAATACTTTTGGCCACGATGGGACCCACGTCACTCACCCCGAGCAACTGCGCTTCGGTGGCGTCCATGATGGCGTCCAGGTTGCCAAAGTGGCGCGCCAGCTCTTTGGCTGTGGCCTCCCCCACATGGCGAATGCCCAGCCCAAACAGAAAGCGCGGCAGCGTGGTGTGCTTGGACTTTTCCAACGCGGCCACGATGTTTTGCGCCGATTTGTCCGCCATGCGGTCCAGCGAGGCCAGGGCACTCAAGCCCAGCCGGTACAAATCGGGCAGCGTGCGAATGACGTGGCCGTCCACCAACTGGTCCACCAGCTTCTCGCCCAAGCCCTCCACCTCTACAGCGCGGCGCTGGGCAAAGTGCAGGATGGCCTGCTTGCGCTGGGCCGCGCAAAACAAGCCGCCCGTGCAGCGGTGGTTCATCTCGGTTTTTTCACGCACCACCGCGCTGCCGCAAATGGGGCACTGGCGCGGCATACGGAAGTTGGGCACATACGGATGGCGGGGCTGTGGCATGGCGTCGCCCGCCAGGGTGCCTGGGGCCACGCCCACCACCTCGGGAATCACATCACCCGCGCGGCGCACGATGACCGTGTCGCCCACGCGCACGCGCTTGCGGCGCAACTCAAACAGGTTGTGCAGCGTGGCGTTGGTCACGTTCACGCCCCCCACAAACACCGACTGCAAACGCGCCACCGGTGTGAGCTTGCCGGTGCGGCCCACCTGCACGTCAATGCCCAAGACCTGGGTCAGTTGCTCTTGGGCCGGAAACTTGTGCGCCACCGCCCAACGCGGCTCACGGGTAACAAACCCCATGCGCCGCTGCAGCGCCAGGCTGTTGACCTTGTAAACCACGCCGTCAATGTCAAAGCCCAAGCGGTCACGCTGCTCCGCAATCGACCGGTAATACGATACCAATTCAGTAGCACCTTGTGCAATACCCGCAAGGGCTGAGACCGGAAAACCCCATGTTTTGAGGGTCTGCAGCATGGCGTAGTGCGACTCAAACTCGGGGCCGCCCGCCTCGGGTGGCGTGACCTCGCCCAAGCCGTAGGCAAAAAAGCTCAAGGGGCGCTGGGCGGCAATGGCCGGGTCGAGTTGGCGCACGGCGCCAGCGGCGGCGTTGCGGGTGTTGACGAACGTCTTTTGCCTGCGCTCGCGTTGTTTGTCGTTCAAGGACTCAAAGTCGTCACGGCGCATGTAGACCTCACCCCGCACCTCCAGCACGGGGGG
>CAZLRQ010000114.1:6281-7880 GCA_964562035.1 uncultured Rhodoferax sp.
AGCATGGGCACGGCATGGCGCACGCTGGCAAACTGGTCCAGCGCCTTGCCGCCCACACGCTGCGTGGGCGAGTCAGGCGTCAAAAGCTCGGGATGCGCCGCCTCCAGGGCCTGCAGTTCCTTGAACAAGCGGTCGTATTCAGCGTCGGGAATCGTGGGTTCGTCCAGCACGTAGTAGCGGTGGGCGTGCTCATGCAGCAAGCGCTTGAGCGCCTCAACGTGGGCCAGATCCGGCGGGGCCGGTTCGGCAAACAAATCCTGAGTGAGCATGAAGAAATCGGATGGAAACCGGAAAGGAGCCGAAAAAAATGGCGAACAAGACCCTGGGGTCAGGAAAACAGACGCCGCGCCAGCGCGGAGCCGGCCGACAGGTCACGCTGGTCCAGCGTGTCATACAGGTGCTCCAGCTCCGCGCCAATCACGTCCATGGCCTCGGTGGGTAAAGGCAAGCCGTTGTCGTCGGTGACCACACCGTCCATGCTGCTGGCCAGGGACAGCGCGACTTCGCGCATGCGTACAAAGGCACGTTCGCTGCGCGCCACATGGGGCACATCCAGGCTGAGCGCCAATTCACGAATGGCCGATTGATCAAGATCGTCCGCCATGGCAGCCTGGGTGTCAAAGCTCAGCCCCAGCACCGGCGGCAAACCGGGCAGGCTGGCTGGCACCACCATGCGGCCCGGGATGGAACCCGCCACAAAACCCAGACGCGCAGCATTTTGCTGCACGTAGCCGGGGCTCCAGGCCGCCTGGCGGGCGCGCAGCACAAAGCCCAACTGGGCGTCATGGTCGCCGGCAAACTGGTCCAACTCGCGGGCGCGGGCCACTTCTTCGCGCATTTCAGGAAACTCGGGCGTGCCGTTGACCGCGTCGCAAAAGGCCTGGGTTTTCATCACAAACTCGGAGTACTCAATGTCATTGAGCGGCCCGGAACGGTTGGCCAACTGCACACCGGCCTGAAACAGCACATAGCGCTGGCCGGCCAACGGCACCTCCCAGTACTGGGTGGCCTGGTTGAACCCCTCGATGGCAAAGGGCTTGCTGCCCGCGCGCCGCGTGGGGGGCATGGCCATGAGCGCGGCATCGCCCGACACCACGCCGTCCAGGGTGATGGGCGCAATGACGTCAATCAGCGCGTCCATGGTGGGCTTTTTCTCGGGCGCCGGCAGGGGAAAACTGGCGACCTCCAGAGCCGCAGCATCCAGGCTGGGCTCGGTGCGCACGCCCTCTTCGGGCTGCGTGTCCGGGCCACTGGCCTCGTTGGCGGGGGTGGCCTGCTTGGGCTGGTTCTTGCGGGAAGACCAGGCAGCTTGGGCGGCCATGGCCACCAGCACCAGGGCGCCTACCAGCGCCAAACCGATTTGAAGATTGCTCATAAGAATTACATCGCCTCTGCCATTGATACCGCCGCGTCCATGTCCACCGCCACGATGCGGGACACGCCCTGCTCCTGCATGGTCACACCAATCAACTGTTTGGCCATTTCCATGGCGATCTTGTTGTGGCTGATGAACAGAAACTGGGTGCTCTTGCTCATGCTGCTCACCAGCTTGGCGTAGCGCTCGGTGTTGGCGTCGTCCAGCGGCGCGTCCACCTCGTC
>CAZLRQ010000115.1:0-7877 GCA_964562035.1 uncultured Rhodoferax sp.
ACCATGACCGAGGTGGTCAGCAGCATTCGCCGGGTGACTGACATCATGGGTGAAATCAGCGCGGCCAGCACCGAACAAAGCGCCGGCGTGGCCCAAGTGGGCGAGGCCGTGACCCAGATGGACCAAGCGACCCAGCAGAACGCCGCGTTGGTAGAGCAAATGGCGGCGGCGGCCAGCAGCCTGAGTTCTCAAGCCCAGGACTTGGTCCATACGGTGGCCGTTTTCAAGGGATCTGAACTGGCGACTGGTGCCCATGTATTCAGCGCTGCACCACGACGGCCGCCCTCTCGGCCTGCAGCCGCGAAGCGTAACCCTCCGGTGAGCCAGCGTGCGCACTCCGTGGCCCCCAAACCCGCCATTGCCAAGCCAGCGGCCGCCAAACTGACCAGCCCGGGTGCACCTGTGTCCTCACCCAAGGCCGATGACGATTGGGAAACGTTTTAAACCGCACGGCTGTCTGTCGTGACCCGTTACGCTGAGCATGTTGATTTTTGAGACGTCGGGCTGACTCAATTTTAAAATTTTAGGTAAGTGCCGAGCGTTAATTTGTATCGACCCGTCATCGCTCACCGGGGTACGCTCAAGGCTGTTTTGTCAACCAGACGCCTTCGCCATGCCTTCAGGGTTATCTTATTCAGACCACTTACCAGTTCTATGTGTTGCCGTGACGCGGGTTGACTGCCAACCCCTGCCAATGGCAGACGTCCTGTGAGTCACACCTTCACTTGGGCCGGCCACACAGTCCTTTTTCACCCCGGAGAGTCCATTGCCGCGGCTTTGATTCGCGCAGGCCAACTTAATTTTGGTCCGGCCTTGGGCGGCCTGCGGTTGCGGTATTTTTGCGGTGTGGGCGCCTGCCAGGGTTGTCTTGTGTCGGTCGATGGCGCTTGCCCGGTAGAGGCCTGTCTGACCCCAGCTCAAGCCGGCACGCGCTTGAGTGCCGCCATGCCGTTTATCGAGGCAGCGCGGAATGACTAACCCGGATGTGCTGGTGATTGGCGGTGGCCCAGCGGGCTTGGCGGCGGCCACCGAGTTGGCGCGCATGGGCTTGAGCGTGGTCATTGCCGAGCAACGTGACCGGCTGGGCGGGGCCATTCACCGTGCCTATGTGGGGCCCGGCGAGAGCCCCCTGACGGGCATGCCGCGTCACCGTCGCAATTGGCAGCAATTGATTCAAAAGATGAACCAGACCGGGGGCCTGATCACGACCCGTTTTCAGTCGGTGTTTTTGGGGCTGGACGGTGACGGCCGGTGTTTGCTGGATGACCGTCGGATGGGCCGTGTCGTCGCCATGCGGCCCAAGGCCTTGCTGGTGGCGGTAGGCGCTGTGGAGCGGGTGCTGCCGCGCCCGGGCTGGGAGCTGCCTGGCGTCACCACGGCGGGCGGCATGCAGGTGCAATTGAAAGAAACCGGCTTGGCGCCTGCTGGCCCCATTTTGATCGCCGGTACGGGTCCCCTGCCGTTGGCGGTAGCCGCGCAACTGGCCGCAGCAGGTAACCCGCCCGTGGCCGTGCTGGAGCGCGGGCAACCATTTCGCGCTGCTTTCAGGCACACCGTGGCGATGCTGGACGGCCTGCGCTCGTGGCCCAACGTGGTCGAGGCCGCTGGTTATGGTGCCCGCCTGCTGCGCGCGGGCGTGCCTTACCGCACCGGCTGGGCGGTGACGGCCATTGAGGCAGCACCCGAGGGCCTGCTGGTTACCACTCAGCACCTTGATGGCCAAGTGCAACAGCACCGTGTGCGTCATCTCGCCCTGCACGACGGCCTCACACCCAATGCCACAGGCTTGCCTGTGCAGGACTTGCCGGGGCTGGTGGTGGCGCGTGCCGGTGATTGCCGTGAAGTGCTGGGCGCAGACGCCGCCATCAGTGACGGGCGTCGGGCCGCACAGCAGGTGGCCAACCGGTTGGGCCGCGCCACGCTTGAAGGTGCTTTTACCGCCGACCTCAAAGCGGCACGTCGCACCCAGCAGGCTTTGGCCACGCTGTGCCAGGCGACGGTGGCGCCCCCATCGGCCCAAACCGTGATTTGTCGTTGCGAAGGCTTGCGCCGCGCCGACTTTGACGCCTTGCAAGGCGCACAGTCCCCGCGTGAGATTCGGCTGGTCGGACGCTTCAGCATGGGTGCGTGCCAGGGGCGCTTTTGTGCCCAGCACGTGCAGCGCCTGGCCGCTGACAACGCGTTGCCCTTTGACGCCGCAGCCCTGGGCGGCTCCGCCGCGCGCTGGCCTTTGCGCCCGGTGTCGGTGTCGGCCTTGGCGGCGTGTGATGAGGTTTGAACTGTTTTTTAACGACCAGCCCCCGGCTGGCCAACCCAAGGAGAAGACGATGTTGCCCAACAACCGACGCCATTTCACCGCCAGCTTGGTCGCCCTGGCGGCTGCGGGTAGCCTGACCGGCCAAGCCTTCGCCCAAACTGCCAGCGAGCCCCTGTCCACCTGGGACCGCATTGCCAGCACCAAGGTTTTGCGTGTGGGCGCCGTGGCCGGGGCGCCGCCCAATTACCAAAAGAACCTGGTCACCGGCGAGTGGAGCGGCATCATGGTCGACTTGGCCAAAGACCTGGCCACCAAGCTCAATGTGCAACTGGTGATCACTGAAACCACGTGGGGTAACTCGGTGCTGGATTTGCAGACCAACAAGCTGGACATCTTTTTTGGCCTGAACCCCACGCCGCAGCGCCGCGAGGTGATTGATTTCACGGTGCCGCTGTACCAAAACGCCTTCAGCCTGATTGCCAAAAAAGGGTTCAACCCCAAGACCTGGGATGACTTGAACAAGCCTGAGGTGACGATTGCCGTGGACGTGGGTTCGTCATATGACAACCTGGTGACGGCCATGTACGACAAGGCCAAAATTCTGCGGTTCGAGAAATCGAACGATGCCACCCTGGCTGTGCAAACGGGCCGGGCCGACGCGCAGCCGCTGGTCATTACAGTGTCGGCTGGCATGGTCAAGAAAAACCCCAACATCGGCACCTTGATCGTGCCCGAACCCATCAAGGGCACCACCACCAATGCCGGTTTGCGCAAAGAGTCCAACAAGGCGTGGCAAACCTATGTCGATCAATGGATTGGTGATTTGAGAAAAACTGACGCGGTCAATGACATTGTGCTGTCTAACCTGGACAAGCTCATGGGCATCAAGCGTGAAGAAATTCCCGTGATAGTCAAGTTCTGAACCCCGAGGGCCTTGCCGTGTACGAGTGGAGTTTTGGCTTTCTTTGGGACTACCGCAGCCTGTTTGTGTCTGGCTTGCTGTACACGCTGGGCTACACGGTGATGTGTGTGGCGCTGGGCCTGTTGTTTGGCTTGGTGTCGGGTTTGGGGCAGTTGTCGGGGTCGGCGCTGGTTCGGGTGCCGTTCAAAACCTATGTCGAGGTTTTCAGGGCGGCGCCGCTCTTGGTGCAGATCATCTGGTTTTACTATGCCCTGCCGGTGCTGCTGGGGGTGGAAATGTCGCCAGCCATGGCGGCAGTGATGGCGCTCTCGCTGTATGGCGGGGCGTTTTACTCCGAGATCATTCGAGGCGGCATTATTTCCATTGATGTGGGGCAGACCGAGGCAGCGCGGGCGCTGGGTATGACCCGCTTTCAGATCATGCGGCGCATTGTGTTGCCGCAGGCCCTGCAGCGCATGACGCCGCCGCTGATGAACCAATCCATCATGCAGCTCAAAAACACCTCCCTGGTGTCGGTGCTGGCCTTGCCCGATCTGGTCTACCAAGGCCAGGCTGTGGTGCATGAAACCTACCGCCCCCTGGAGACCTACACCCTGATCGCCTTGATGTACCTGGCCGTGCTGCTGCCCATCACGTATCTGGTGAAAAAGCTTGAAAACCGTGTCGCTGCCTGAAGGCCCCTGGCGCGTGAACTGGAGAGCAATTTGATGGACGTGATGATTGAGATCAGTGGGTTGCGCAAGCAGTTTGGGAACAACCTTGTGCTCAAGGATGTGTCCATGCAGGTTGAAAAAGGCACCGTGGTGGCGCTGGTGGGCCCCTCGGGCTCAGGCAAGTCAACGCTGCTGCGCTGCATCAATCTGCTGACCATTCCTGACGGCGGTACGGTGCGCGTGGGCGCGCACAGCCTGACCTACACCGGCGACACCACGCGCCTGCCGAGCGACCGGGTGATGTCTGGGTTTAGGGCCAAAACCGGCATGGTGTTTCAGCATTTCAACCTGTTTCCGCACATGACGGTGTTGCAAAACGTCATGGAAGGCATGGTGACCGTGCTGCGGCAAAAAAAGCCGCAGGCCAAGGCGCAGGCCGAGCAATTGCTGGACAAAGTGGGGCTGCTGGATAAGGCCCCGGAGTACCCGCACCGTTTGTCGGGTGGTCAAAAGCAGCGCGTGGCTATTGCCCGCGCCCTGGCCATGCAGCCCCAGGTCATGCTGTTTGACGAGGCCACCTCGGCCCTTGACCCGGAGTTGGTGGGTGAGGTGCTGGCCGTGATTCAGGCGCTGGCCAAAGACGGCATGACCATGATCATCGTCACCCACGAAATCGCGTTTGCCCGCGATGTCGCTGACCAAATTGTTTTTATGCGCGACGGTGTGGTGGTGGAAAGCGGCCCGGCCAAAGCCGTTATTGATAACCCGCAACAGGCTGCAACGCAGTCGTTTCTGGCACGTTTTCGCCAAGAGACGGCAAAGCGCTCGTAGCCAAAAAGCGGCCGGGCGACAGGGCCGAGAAATCCTGCTCCGGGTCTTGCTCACAAGCCAAACGGGCAGCGGCTGCACCCATCAGCGGCCCCAGGCAAATGCCGTCACCCTGCATGCCGGTGGCCACAATCAGGCCCTTGAGGGTCGGGTGTCGGCCAAACACCGGTAAGCCATCACGCGTGGCCACGCGCACACCGGCAAAGGTCCGGATCACGCGCTGGCGCGCCAGCGGCGGGTACACATCCAGCGCTTCTCGCAGGATGGCCGAGACCGTGCGCACATCGGTGTTGCAGTCGCTCAGGCCTTCTTCACGGCTGCTGCCAATCAAAAACTGGCCGGTGCGCAGCGGGTCAATCACCAGGTTGACCGGGTTTTGCCCCAGCACCGAAGCGCGCTTGGCCGCCAGGTAGCCGGCTGACATCAGCGGGCCAGGAAAAGCCGCCACGCTGGCCGCTGCCCGGTCGGTGATGACCAACTGGCCTTTGCGCGGGATCAAAATGTCTTCCAGGCCCAACAGTGCGCCAGAGCCCCAGCCGGCGGCCACCACCACCGCGTCAGCTTTCATCAGCCCGCCCGCGGTGTGCACACCCACCACCCGCTCGCCGGCCAGAGCCAGTCGCTCCACCGGGGTGTGTCGCTGGGGCGTCACGTGGGCCCAGGCCAACAGCCGGTTGACCACCTGGTAACCAATGGCGTGGCCGTCATGCGGTACTTTCAGCCCGGCCAACACGCTTGGCCCCAAGCCCGGTATGCGTTGCAACAGCTCGTGGCGGGAGAGCGACAAAATGTGCTCGCCCTCGCTGGCCAGGTCGCGGCCCTGGCTGTTGATGAGGTCAACCTCGTCGGGGCTGCGGGCAAACAGGTAAGTGGGCCGGGTGTGGAACACGCCCGCCAGCACATCTTCACTCACCAACTGGGCGTACAGGTCGCGCGCTTGCCGGGCCAAATGCATCATCACACCGGGGCGTTTGCTGGCCACCGACACCGCGCCGTCTGAGGCCCCGGTCGCCCCTGCAGAGGGGGTTTTGGCGTCCAGCAGGGTGACGGTGGCGCCTGCGCGTGTGAGGTAAAAAGCGGTGGCGGCGCCCACAATGCCGGCGCCAACAACGATGACGTGGGGATGGGTCTGGCGAGCGGGCATGTCGGCTGGTTGTGGGGAAAAATCCATTATCAGCGCCTGCTGGTTTGCGTGCCGTCCCACCCATAATTAAGGCCTTAACAACAGAGACTCGCCAGGCCAACTGGCCAGAGCCCCGCCATGCAAAACGTCAGCCTGACCCTCATTCAAACCTTTTTTGCAGTGGCGCAGGCCGGGTCTTACTCGGCTGCGGCGCGGGCGCTCAGCATGTCGTACCAGTCGGTGACCAACCATGTCCGGCGCCTGGAGTCGCTCATTGGCGAAACGCTGGTGCAGTCTGATCAGGGCGGCAAAGCCATCACGCTCACCGCACGTGGCCACCACTTGCACACGTTGCTGCGGCCAGAAATTGAGCCCTTGTTGACACGTCTGAATCTGATTTTGGACACCGAGCGTCCGGTGATTCGCCTAGGCTTGCCGCAGGCCGTGTTTTTTTATTTGCTGCCCGAGATCTTGCGGGCGTTTCAGGCCGCGCACCCGCAGGTGGAGATTCAGGCCTTTGAGCGCGACACGGGCTTGGGTCCGATGCTGCAAGACGGCAGCCTGGATGTGTGCATCACCGACCAGTTTTTTGGTGATGCCGTGGTGCCGCAGCACCTGATTTGCAAATCCAGTCTGGCGCTGATCTACCCGAGCGCCTGGGGTGCGCCGCCCGCACCCGCCGAGGTGGCGCGGTGGGCGCTCTCCCACCCCTTGATTGCTTATGAACCCGGCCAGCATTTGCGCGCCATAGCGCTGGATTATTTGCGGCATGAGGGCCAGTTGCCCCGCATTGCCGTGTCCACCTCGGGCAGCTCCAGCGTCAAGCGCTGCGTGCAGGCAGGGATGGGTTTTGCCATCATTCCAGGCTGGTGCGTGGACGCCCGGGAGGACGGCTTGACCGTGCTGAACTTGCAGGACAGCTTGCCGCAAGTGCCCATTTACTTTGGCGAAGCCGACTTTCTCAAGGCCAACCCGTACGTGCAAACCTTGCGTCGGTTGTGCAGCGAGATGATCGCGCAGCGGCTGTCGGCCAGCGACGTGTGAGCCCCGGCGCCGTTAACCGGGTCGTTGCTTAAGGCCTTTGCAGCTTGAACACCGGCAGGCGCTCGCCCACCGGCAGGCCGCGCGCATTCACAATCGTCTGCGCGCGCCACGGCGCCAACTCGGCATGTTGCGCGTCGTCCAGCCAACCCAGTTGCTCCAGCACCGCCACACTGGCGGCAAACAGCGCGGGCTTGTTGCCGTCAGACACCTTGATGGCAAAGGCCTCGCCCCGGCTTTTGCTGCCCAGCACCTGCACCCCATCGGCCCCGACCTTGCTCACCCAGTCGCCCCGGCCCGCACGCATGAACGCCAGGTCGTTGCGGCCCGCGCCGGAGACCAGGTTGGGGTGCGAGGTCATGGCGTCGCTCAGGGTGGCAAAACTCCCGCCAAATTCGGCGTCTTGCGCGCCACTGGCCAGCCGGGCGTAACCGTAGGCGAGTTTGGACAAGGGCATGGCGTAGTTGGGGGCCGAGCAGCCGTCAATGCCCATTTTGAGTTGTTCGGGCGCCATGCCCACCGCGCGGGCCACATCGTGGCGAATGGCGATTTGCAGCGGATGCGCCGGGTCTTCGTAGTTGTCCAGACTCAGGCCGTGCTGCACGCAGTACGCCAGAAAGCCGGCGTGCTTGCCGCTGCAGTTGTTGTGGCGCTCGTCAAACTTCAGCCCCGCCGGCGGCGCCTGGTCCAGCAGGGTGAATATCCCTGGCACGTGGCAGCCGCAGCGCAGCGCCTTGTAGTTCAAGCCGGCTTTGGCCAGCATGCCTTGCGCCTGGATAACGTGCTGGTCTTCGCCGTTGTGGCTGGCGCACATCAGCGCGACTTGCTCTTTGGAAAAGCCAAACACCTGGGGCCCACCGGCCTCCATGAAGGGCAGCGCTTGCAGCGCCTTGAGGGTGGAGCGAGAGAAGGTCAGCCAGTGCGGGTTGCCCGCCTTGGCCAGCAGCTTGCCCTGCCGGTTGACCACGGCCACCGCGCCAAAGTGCAGGTTCTCCAGCGTGCCACCGCGCGTGAGTTGAATGAGGGGTGTGAGTTCCATGGGGGTATTTTGAT
>CAZLRQ010000116.1:0-2341 GCA_964562035.1 uncultured Rhodoferax sp.
CGCATCGGCCACATTCAGCTGGCCGACAACCCCGGCCGCCACGAGCCGGGCACGGGCGAGATCAACTACACCTTTCTCTTTGCCCACCTGGACCGCATCGGCTACGACGGCTGGGTGGGCTGCGAGTACAAGCCCGCCACCAGCACGCTGGCCGGCCTGGGCTGGCGCCAGCAACTCATGGGGTGACGTGACCCCGCCAAGTTTGAAAAAAGACAACCAGGACCCAAAATGACTTCTCAACCGCAAAAAATTGGCTTCATCGGCCTGGGCATCATGGGCACGCCCATGGCCCAGCACCTGATCCAGGCTGGCCACCAACTGTTTGTGTTCACGCGCAGCAAGGTGCCCGAGCCCATGGCCAGCAGCAGCGCCACCCAGTGCCTGAGCGCCAAAGGCGTGGCCGAGCGGGCCGACATCCTCTTCACCATGCTGCCCGACACGCCCGATGTGGAGGCCGTGCTGTTTGGCGACCAGGGCATTGCCGCCGGGCTGAGCGCGGGCAAAACCGTGGTGGACATGAGCTCCATCTCGCCCCTGGCCACCAAAACCTTTGCCCAGAAAATCAAGGCACTGGGCTGCGACTACCTGGACGCGCCGGTGTCCGGCGGCCAGGTGGGCGCCAAAAACGCCACGCTGTCCATCATGGTCGGTGGCGAGGAGGCGGTGTTTGAAAAAATCAAACCCCTGTTTGAACTGATGGGCAAGAACATCACGCTCGTCGGGGGCAACGGCGACGGCCAGACCGCCAAGGTGGCCAACCAGATCATCGTGGCGCTGAACATTGAGGCCGTGGGCGAGGCCCTGCTGTTTGCCGCCCGCGCCGGCGCCGACCCGGCCCGTGTGCGCCAGGCCCTGATGGGCGGCTTTGCGTCCAGCAAAATTCTGGAGGTGCATGGTGAGCGCATGGTCAAGCGCACCTTTGACCCCGGCTTTCGCATTGAGCTGCACCAGAAAGACCTCAACCTGGCGCTGTCCACGGCGCGTGCCTTGGGCGTGTCGCTGCCCAACACGGCCACCGCCCAGGAGTTGTTCAATTCCTGCGTGGCGCATGGCGGCAAGGCCTGGGACCACTCGGCCATGGTGCGCGCGTTGGAGACAATGGCCAACTTCGAGATCGGCCAAACCGCCGAATAAGCCCACCCAACCGAGCCCGCCATGACCGCTACCCCACCGCCCATGCCCTTGAACCCAGCTGCCATTCAAGCCCTGCTGCGCCAGATGTTTGACGCCGCCATTGCCAGTGCGCAACCCGCGCTGTGCCTGCCGCCGCACCTGCCCACACCGCAGGCGCTGGGCACGGGGCGTCTGGTGGTGATTGGGGCGGGCAAGGCCTCGGCCGCCATGGCGCGCGCGGTGGAGGACCACTGGACCGGGCCCCTGTCGGGCCTGGTGGTCACGCGCTATGGCTACGCGGTGCCGTGCGAGCGCATTGAAATCGTCGAGGCCGCGCACCCTGTGCCTGACGCCGCCGGCCTGCGGGCGGCGCAGCGCCTGCTGACGGTGGTGCAGGGGCTCACGGCCAACGACTTGGTGCTGTGCCTGATCTCGGGCGGCGGCTCCTCGCTGCTGCCCTTGCCGCTGCCGGGCCTGACGCTGGAAGACAAGCAGGCCGTGAACCGCGCCCTGTTGGCCTCGGGCGCCAACATTCGCGAGATGAATTGCGTGCGCCGCCACCTCTCGGCCATCAAGGGCGGGCGCCTGGCCGCCGCCTGCCACCCGGCGCGCGTGCTGACCCTGACCATTTCAGACGTGCCGGGCGACGACCCGATCGACATTGCCTCCGGCCCCACCGTGGCCGACCCCACCACCTGCCAGGACGCGCTGGACATCATTCGCCGCTACAACATCGCGTTGCCAGCGGCGGTGCTGGCCGTGCTGCAAAGCGGGCAGGGCGAGTCCGTCAAACCCGGTGACCCCCGCCTGGCCGGGGCCGAGCTGCGCATGATTGCCACGCCGCAAATGGCGCTCGAAGCGGCGGCCCAAGTGGGCCGCAACGCGGGCGTGCCGGTGCACATTCTGGGCGACGCGCTGGAGGGCGAAGCCCGTGACGTGGGCAAGGTGCTGGCCGGCCTGGCGCTGCAAGTGGCCGAGCGCAACCAGCCCTTCACCGCGCCCTGCGTGTTGCTGTCGGGTGGCGAAACCACCGTGACCGTGCGCGGTCAGGGCCGCGGCGGGCGCAATGTGGAATGCCTGCTGTCGTTGGCCATCGCCCTGGGTGGCCACCCGCGCGTGCACGCCCTGACGGGTGATACCGATGGCGTGGACGGCCAGGAAGAAATTGCCGGTGCCGTGGCCGGGCCCGACACCCTGGCCCGCGCCTGGGCGCTGGGCTTGCCGCCCA
>CAZLRQ010000116.1:2441-7872 GCA_964562035.1 uncultured Rhodoferax sp.
GCCGTGGCCGGGCCCGACACCCTGGCCCGCGCCTGGGCGCTGGGCTTGCCGCCCAAAGACCTGCTGGCCAACAACGACGGCCACGGTTTTTTCGAGGCGCTGGGCGATTCGGTAGTGACCGGCCCCACCCTGACCAATGTGAACGACTTTCGCGCGATTTACATTGCCGCACCTGGCGCGGCCGCTGCGGTCGCCTGATCACGCTGAACCGGGTTTATATGCCAAATAGGCACCTAGCCCTTATCTGGTAAGCGCTATTAGCTATCTATTAAGTAGCATTTAGGCGTTGCCTGTGGGCCCGGGCGTGCAGGCGACAGGCCACGCTCATGGCGCGCTGTTGACCGCTTTCAGCAGGCGCTGCGTCAGTTTGGGCGCCAGCGGCGCGGCAATGAACGCCGCCACCGAGGCCAGCGGCCAGGCCATGACGAAGGCCTTGGCCCACAAGAACAGAAAGTTCGGCTGGAGCCCCAGGTTCAGCCAGGTGACGAACCCGGTCATGATGAAGGCCATGATGCCCGCCATGATGGCGGGCTGGACGTATTTGGGTTGGAGTTTCATGGCCGCGGAGCTTATCAGGCGTCCAGCGCCTCGTTCAGGTCCACCTCGGCCTGGGCAAAGCCTTTGGCCGCGGCGTCGGGGCCCATGGCCAGGCCTTCGGCGTAGATGAAGCGCACGTCGGTCAGGCCCAAAAAGCCCAGCACGGCCTTGAGGTAGGGCACCTGCGAGTCGTTCGGCGTGTCACGGTACAGGCCGCCGCGGGCCAGCGCCACGTACACGGTTTTGCCGGTCAGCAGGCCTTCGGGGCCGGACGCGGTGTAGCGGAAGGTGGTGCCGGCACGGGCAATCGCGTCAATCCAGGCCTTGAGCTGCACCGGCACCCCAAAGTTGTACATGGGCACGCCCAGCACCAGGGTGTCGTGGGCCTGGAGTTCTGCAATCAACGCATCGTCCAGCGCCACGCGGGCGGCTTGCTCGGGGGTGCGCTGCCCGGCCGGGGTGAACAGGGCGCTCAGCGCGGCCTCGTCCAGCATCGGGTGCGGCGCCACGGCCAGGTCACGCAGGGTGCGTGGCGTGCCAGGGTGTTCGGCTTGCAGCCGGGCCACCACCGTGTTGGCGAGTTGGGTTGAGTTGGCGCCAACACGGCGCGCACTGGCGTTGATTTGCAAAATCTTCATGGTCAATCTCCGGGCTTGGGTGGGGCGTTTCAGTGGGCAGTTTTGTAGCGGCCGGGGTACAGCTCGTTGAGCTTTTTGCCGCTTTCGTCGCCGACGATGTCACCCGTGCGGATGGCCTCGGCCAGCTCGGCCTGCACTTGGGCGCGGGTCTTGCCCTGCACCACGGGTTTGGCGGGGTAGCGGTCGGGGAAAACGTCGTTGAGCATTTGGCCGCTGTCACCGTTGGCCATGATGTTGCCGGTGCGGACGGCTTCGGTCAGTTCGGCTTTGACTTGTTCACGGGTTTTGGCGCTGGAGGCGAAGGCTTGGCCGGCGGTGAGGGCAGCAACAGCCAGGGCGATGGTGGACAGGTAAGAGCGGTTCATGGTGCGGTTCTTTCAAAGTAAGTGGTGGTCGGCGGGGCCACCGGAGCGGGTTCTGGGCCGGGTCGATGAGGCGGTGTTTGAAAACGTCACGTCGATGGGGTGTACTTTAAAATTTCTTTTTAAATAGATAAATAACCAAATTGTTCTTTTCATGTTTCTAAATTAGAAACAATAAACGCGCAAAGTGGTGCACAGGAGTCAACATGGACCGATTGCTTTCGATGCGGGTGTTTGCCCGCGTGGTGGATGACGGGGGCTTTGCCGTGGCGGCCCGCGCGCTGGACATGTCGCCCCCGGTAGTGACCCGCCTGGTGGTGGACCTGGAGGAGCACCTGGGCACCCGGCTGCTGCAGCGCACCACGCGGCGGCTGTCGCTGACCGACGCGGGCCAGACCTACCTGAACCGGGTGCGCAGCATTTTGCAAGACATTGACGAGGCTGACGCCGTGGCCAGCGCGCACACCACCGAGCTGGCGGGCTTGCTGCGCCTGCACGCGCCGCCGGTGCTGGCCAGCTATGTCATTGCGCCGCTGCTGGCGGAGTTTCGCCGGCGCTACCCGAAGATCCTGCTGGAGATTGAAGTCGAGTCGGTCCGGGAGCCGCCCATTGAAGACTTCGACATCACCCTGTTTGGCACCGATGACCGCTTTGACGCTGATGTGGTGGCGCGCACGGTGATCGAGTCCGAGGCGATTCTGGTCGCTTCCCCCGACTATGTGAAGCGCCGGGGCCACCCCCTGACGCCGCAAGACCTGAAGGACCACGATTGCCTGGGGCTCAAGCGGCCGCACGGGCGTGCCCGCGTCTGGCGCATGTGGCACGCGGACCAACCCGACCAGCCGCTGGAGGCCGATATTCAGCCGGTGCTGCTGGCCAACCACACCGACACCTTGCTGCGGGCCACGCTGGACGGTGCCGGCATCACCTCCGTGGCGGTGGACATGGTGGTGCCTTATTTGACGCGGGGCGAGTTGGTGCGGGTGTTGTCACCTTGGATCACGGGGCGGCTCACCATGTACGCCGCCTTGCCCAGCCGCAAGTTCATTCCGCAGCGCACGCGGGTGTTTCTGGACTATTTGATCGAGCAAACCCGGCTGCAGGCGGCACAGGCTTTGGCGGCCTGCACCACGTGCGATCACTGAGCATGGGGCGGGTGGTTGCGGGTTGTGGCTGGGCAGGCCCTGAATTTATATGAAATAGGCCTCTAGCCCTTATGCAGTATGCACAAGTAGCTATTGTTTCAGGAGTTACTTGGCGGCGGGTGCCCGTCTATTGGGTGGCGTAGCGGCGCGCCAGCAGCTTGCCGTGGGGCAGGCTGGAGAGCCTGCGGAACAGGTTGCGGCAGTAGCCGTTGATCTGCAGGCACTTGTTGATCTCATCAACCGGCAGCGGGCCCGACACCACCACGATGTCGTTGGCGCTGTCCAGCGCGCCAGCGGCCCGCAGGCGCCGGCGGGCGCTGGTGGCCCAGGAGTGAATGCGGGTGGGGCTGCCGTGCTCGTGCAGCATGCCGGTGCTGGCGTCAAAGGCCAGGGCCACGGTGTCGGTCTTGAGCCGCAGGCGGTGCTCTCCGGTGACCTTGCTGGCCGGGGTGCTCAGGTCATACAGGTGGTAGTTGCCTTCTTTGAGTTGGTACTGCAGTGCCATGTCAATCTCCTTGTTGATCCGGATTTTGGTGGCCTGCGGACAAAACTAAAGCGGGAAAAGCACCACAAAACCCACTCTGTTCAGGTGGGCGCCCGTTCGTTGCAAAAGCGCAAGCGCCCGGGGCGCCAAGTCGCCAGACTCCAGCCTTTAAGCCGCAGGCTTTTTTCATCAGGAGGCAGGTCATGAAGCATTTCAACCGGAGGGTGGCTGGCGTCTGTGCGGGCTTGGCCTTGTTCAGTGGCGCGGGCTGGGCGCAGCAGGGGCGGGTGGACTTTGGCCACCGTGAATTTGTGGCCAGTTGTGCCAGTTGCCACGGGGCCTCGGCCAAGGGCGATGGCGTGCTGGCGACTTACCTCGTCAAACCGCCGTCTGACCTGAGCACCCTGGCCCGGCGCAACGGCGGTGTGTTTCCGGCCCAGCGCGTGCGCGACACCATAGACGGCCGGGGCAGCATCGACATTGGGCCGCATGGCGGGCGCGACATGCCGGTGTGGGGCCAGGTGTACCGGGCTGAAGACACGCAGCCTTACGAGCTGCACGGGCGCATCCGCATCAGCGCACTGGTGGATTATTTGGCCCGCATTCAAGCGAAATAGCGCGTGGCGCTGGTGGCGCTTGATGTGCGCCGGGCTCTGCGGACCCCGGCCCGCCTACAAGGGGGCCGCCAGGTGCTGCCCAAACCAGGCGCCGGCCTGGGCCGACACCACGGCCAGCGTGCCCGGTTCTTCAAACAGGTGGTTGGCGCCCGGCACCACCACCAGGGCCTTGGTGCACGGCAGGCGGGCGTAGGCGTCGCGGTTGAGTTCCAGCACTTCGCCATCCCGTCCGCCCACCAGCAGCAGTGTGGGTGCCGTGACCCGCGCCAATTCGTGCTCTCCCGCCAGGTCGGGCCGCCCACCGCGCGACACCACGGCGCCAATGTGCGTGCCCAGCGCGGCGGCGGCCTGCAGGGCGGCGGCGGCACCCGTGCTGGCGCCAAAGTAGCCCAGGCGCAGGGCTTGGGTGTCGGGGTTCAGCCGCACCCAGCGGGTGGCGGCCAGCAGGCGGCGGGTCAGCAGGTCAATGTCAAAGCGCGTCAGGTAGTCCAGGTCTTCGGCCACCGTCAGCAAGTCCAGCAAAAACGTGCCCAGCCCGGCCTTGTGCAGCACCCGGGCCACGGCGTTGTTGCGCGGGCTGTGTCGGCTGCTGCCGCTGCCGTGGGCAAACAGCACCAGGCCCTGCGGCTTGGGGGGCAGTTGCAGCATGCCTTCGATGTGGACGTGGTCCACCGCCATCGTCACCAACTGGGCGTAGGTGGGTTGCCAATCGGGGGTGGGTGCTGGCGGTGGGGTGGTCATGGCTGCGCGTGGATGGCAATGGGAATGCGCTGGCGGCCAAAGTGGCCGGCCTGGCGGTCAAACCGCCCGGCCACGGCGGCACCACAGGCCGGGCAGTGGCCGTCGGGCGTTAGCCGGTAGTCCTCAATGCGGTACCAGTCGCGCACGATCAGCGGCTGGCGGCAGCCCGGGCAGAAGGTGGTGTCGCCGGCCTGGTGGTGCACATTGCCGGTGTAAACATAGTGCAGGCCCTCGGTGAGCGCAATGTGGCGTGCGCGCACCAGCGTGGCCGTGGGGGTGGCGGGCACGTCCGTCATTTTGTGGTCGGGGTGAAAGGCCGAGAAGTGCAGCGGCACTTCGGGCCCCAGTTCCTTGTGCACCCAGCGGCTCAGGGCGGTGATTTCTTCCGCCGAGTCGTTGTGCCCCGGAATCAGCAAGGTGGTGATTTCCAGCCACACCGGCGTCTCGTGGTGCAGGTAAACCAGCGTGTCCAGCACGGGTTGCAGGTGCGAGCCGGTGAGCTTGAAGTAGAAGTCTTCGGTGAAGGCCTTGAGGTCCACATTGGCGGCGTCCATCCTGGCAAAAAAGTCACGCCGCGGCTGGGCGTGGATGTAGCCCGCCGTCACAGCCACGGTCTGCACGCCCCGGGCGTGGCAGGCGTCGGCCACGTCCAGCGCGTACTCGGCAAAGATCACCGGGTCGTTGTAGGTAAAGGCCACGCTTTTGCACTGGTGCCTGACCGCCGCCTGGGCAATGGCCTCGGGCGAGGCCTGGTCCATCAGCCGGTCCATGTCGCGCGATTTGCTGATGTCCCAGTTCTGGCAAAACTTGCAGGCCAGGTTGCAGCCAGCGGTGCCAAACGACAGCACGCTGGAGCCAGGGTAAAAGTGGTTGAGCGGCTTTTTCTCAATCGGGTCAATGCAAAAGC
>CAZLRQ010000117.1:0-7850 GCA_964562035.1 uncultured Rhodoferax sp.
AAGAACCCGGCAAAAATAAACGCTAAATCATGCATGGGGCCAGACTGTAGGGCTGCACCCATATATTCCAAACTACATTTTCGTGATGAATCTATAAGGTTTGGTTATATGGGGATTTGCCGTCCGCGGTCGAGCGAAAAATCAGCCTTCGCCGCGCAACTCGCGCATGCGTTCCTCAAAATAGCTGCCCACGGTGTAGCGCTCGGACAAGACCACCTCGCGGCGCGGGTGCAAAAACAAGGGCAACGAAATACGCGACTTGTGCGCAGCGTCCCCCACGGGGTTGAGCACGCGGTGCACGGTCGACGGGTAATAGTGGCCCGAGGCCTCTTGCAGCATGTCGCCAATGTTCACGATCAGCAGGCCAAAGTCACACGGCACGTCGTGCCAGGCCTGGTCTTTGCCCAGCACTTGCAAACCGGGCTCGGTGGCGGCGGGCAGCAGGGTCAGCAGATTGATGTCGCCATGGGCAGCAGCCCGCATGGCACCCGGTGGCTCAGCGCCCGTGAGGGGTGGGTAATGCAGCACACGCAGCAAAGTGTGGTCGCTGCCATTGAGCATGTCGGGCAGCGGCATCGCGTAGCGCGCCTTGACTTCGGCGGGGGAGTGCGCCTCTACCCAGCCCAGCAGCGTGGCGGCCAAGGCGCTGCCCGCCTGGTAGTAGCGGCGCGCGGCGTCCGACACCTCGGCGGGGTAGCGCCCCCAGGGGTAAATGTGAAAAAACTCTTTGAGGTCACGCTGGGTGTGGTTTTTGGCCGTTTCTGACACGGCAGGCGAAAAATAACCATCCAGCTTGACCGGGTCTTGGGCGTAAGCGTGCTTTGCCTCAGATTTGAAAAAGTCCAGCCATTCGGCGTAAACGCGCTCCACCAGAAACCGGTCCAGCGGGTGGTTGCGCAAGACGCCAAAGCCCGTTTCGTGCAGGCTTTGGCAAAAGTCGGCTGCGGCCGTGGGGCTCTGGAAATCAACAACGGGTAAATGCATGGCAGGCTTCTCCGCTGACTGAGGCTAAGCGGCCAGCCAAGGACGCATCAAAGTGCGCTCGACCAGTGACAGGCAAGCATCGGCATCGACTTGAAGACAAACATCGGTCTCAGGAATGTTGGCGCCCCAGCCCGCTTGCGGGTAGTCGATGGCTTTGCGCCGCAACATGGTTTGGCCCTGGGCCAAGCCCTCGGTTGCTACGCGAACGCGGCCACGCTCAACACCAAACAACTCGGGGTTGGTGAGGTACAAAAAGGCCATCACATCGTGCCCAAAGCAGCCATGAATGGCCGCCACATGCGGGTACAGATCGCTGTAAAAATCGGCATAAAAGCCCACTGCGTGGAGCAGTGTGTCGGTCGCAGGGTGGCGGTGGTGGTCGGCAATTTTTTTGAACAGCGCAAGCGGCAAAATTAACCGGTGCGTCACGTCCAGGCCCACCATGGTCAGCTTCCAACCGGCGCTGAACACCATGTCTGCGGCATGGGGATCGTTCCAGACATTGGCCTCGGCCACCGGTGACACATTGCCCGGCTCCAGCACGGTGCCACCCATGATGATGACTTCGCGCAGCAAGGTCGGCAGTTCAGGGGCCAGCTTGAGGGCCGTGCTCAGGTTGCCCAGCGGCCCCACAGCCACCAGTGTGATGTCGCCCGGATGCGCACGCGCCATGTCGACAATGAACTGGGCAGACGAACGCGGGTCAAGCTGATTTGTGCTGGCCGCGCGCGACGGCAGGTTACCCAAACCGTCAGCGCCGTGAATGAAGTCAGGCGGCGCCTCACTGGGCTTGCACCAAGGGGTTTTCACGCCTTGAGTGACTGGAATGTCTTGTTTGGCAAGTTGCGTGAGGTACAGCGCGTTGGTGGCTGCCTGCTCTACTGTCACGTTGCCAAAGGTGGTGGTGATGCCCACCACCTCAATGCCGGGGTGGGCCAGAGCGTAGTAGAGCGCCATGGCGTCATCCACGCCAGGGTCAGTGTCATAGATGACTTTGCGGGGTGCGTTCTGGTTCATGGGGCGCAATTTTCAAAACATTAAATTGTGGGGGGCGAAATGGGGGCACCCCTTTCCTTGTCATGGATGCCCTGTCAAATACCGTCCTGAGTCAAGCGCAGCAGCCAGGCTGGCCTCCACGGGCAACGGCTCGCCACCCCACTGCGCAGCCAGCAGTTCGGCGCAGAGCACTGAAAAGGTCAGCCCGCGCGACCCCATGCCCGCGCAAATCCAGGCACTGGCTTGTGCCATGTCAGCCGTTGGCGCCATCAGTGGCCCAACCATGGGCAAACGGTCCGGTGTCACGCAACGTGTGTTTTGCCAACTACTGACGGCACCGGTGACAAAACCAGGCGTGAGGGCAGCGCCCAACCCAGGCAGCAAATCGGACAGCCGATTCAAATTGGACGCGTGGTTTTCAGCCTCTGTGCAAGGGGCTTGGGTTGGGGGCTCGTAGCTGGAGCCTAAAAACCAGGCCCTCCCCTCGGCGCAGGGTATCTGAGGTATCACACTGCCCGAGCCGTTGACCGGGAAACAGGGGAAAAGGTGATCGGTAGCGGCGTCGTGCAGAGCCCATGACAACTGGCCCCGCACGCCTTGCAGTGATGGCAATGGGGGCCTGGTCTTGCCATACGCAAGCAACGCGGTGTGCACAGATTCCAGCAAAGGTAGCGCGCCCATGGCATTGGCGATGACCACGCGGTCAGCGCAAGCCAGCACCTGACCTTCTCCGTCCAGCAGCGCCCAGCCCGTACCCGCTGGACACAAGGCCGCCACCGCGGCGTTCCCCTGAAAAGTGATGCCAGGCTGCGCCAGCCAGGCTCGTACGAGTTGTGCCGGCTTGAGCCAAGCCGCTTTGGCGTGCCATATGGCCCTGTCGATATCGGTCTCACTGGCCCCGCACCCGCGCAGCCATTCGGCCACCGCCGGCTCCAGTGGGGCAGGGCATGACCACTGCCGACCGGCCACGGGCCAGTCCACCGCCAATCCGCTGGCCCCCTGAAATCGCCGCTCCAGGGTGCCGGTCGCGTCCCAATCCTGGCCTTTTGCGAGCCAAGTCGCCGCCTGTTGCAACATCAGGCGAACACCGCTGCGCGACAACTTTGAGAGTGTGCAGTCGTCCGCAGAAACATGCGGCACAACCAAACCCACGGGTAAGCCGGACGCGCCCGCTGCCGGCGTTGCCGCAGCGTCCAACACCGTCACCCGCCAGCCGCGCCGCGCCAAGGCCGCAGCCACGCTGGCGCCCGCGAGCCCTGCGCCAACAACAGCGCAGGTTCCCGGCTTGACGCGGGGCGCGCTGAGTTGATCCGGGGTGAGCTTTAAAGAACGGCTGTGTTTGACGACCCAACGCGGGTTGAATTGCCCTATCTCGCCGCTGGCCAACTCAAAGCCGCACTGCACCAAGTGGCCGCGCAAGCTGTCGCTCACATCAAAAGCCAGCAAACGGGTACCACGGCGGCAGCTGCGCGCCAGCGTCTTGACAGCCCAAAGATCCCAGGCGGTTTGATCAGACACCGTCTTCAAGTGGATAGCATCTGCCAAAAACCGCTGCTGCCGCAACAGGGGCAGCACTTTGCCAACGCATAAGGTGAGCAAAATGCAGCCGTCATTCAGGGTAAAGCGGTGAAAGCCGGGCAGAAGTCCAAACCAGTGCCCGGCCAATTCCTCTGCCAGCGCCCGTAGCTCAGGTTCTGCAGCCACACAAGTCCGCAGGTCTGCCAACGAGACCGGCTCCCCGGTAAGGGCTACGTAGTGCAGCGCAAGAGGCCGGGCCGGGTCAAGGCGCCAAGCCTGCCAAACCTTCAGAAAATCCAGTCCAGAGCCAAACTGAGTATCGAGAACGCGCCAGTCAGGTTGACCGCTGGCGTCCCGCAGGACGGCGCTGGCTGCGTTAACCATGCGCCATGAAAATCAAGGTGCGGGGGGCACGTAGCCTTGGGCGGCGTCAGCGCCAGCGCCAAAAAAGTGATTTTCCATCTGGCGGGCCAGGTACTGGCGAGCCCGGGCGTCGGCCAGATTCAGGCGGTTTTCATTGACCAGCATGGTTTGGTGCTTTAACCACGCGGCCCAAGCCTCTTTGCTCACATTTTCCCAAATGCGTTTACCCAGCTCGCCGGGGTAGGGCGCAAAATCGAGGCCTTCGGCTTCTTTGCCAAGTTTGATGCAGTTCACAGTGCGTGCCATGGGTAACCTTTGCCAATTGTGTCAAACCGCAGACTTTAGCAAGCTTTAAGCGGCGGCTGGCAAGGTAAGTGCGCAGATCACTTGCATTTTTTGTGAACGATTCCAAGTATTTGCTGTCGAAACCCCTCTTCCATTGAGCGGGACTCCAAATCAGGCCGTCGCGCAAGCGCTGGCCCAAGTATGATCAAAGCTATGGCAAAAGCAGATACCAAAACCAAAATGTTGGCCGACGGCCTGCGTTACAAATCCAAAGTTTCCGGTTCACCCTTTACGGCGGCAACGTCGTTTGGGGCGGCAACAATGTCCTGTTTCCTGTGTGGCAAGCACCGCGCACGTTCACAGATGATCTCCAAAAAAATCCTCGGAAAGTCCCAGGCGGTGTGTGCACCGTCCTGCAAGGCTTTGGACGAAGCCAACAGTTAACGCCATGGGTGGAACGCTTGTCACGGGCTGGCTTCGCCATGCACCCGGTAGGGTACTTGCGTCTGTAAGCGCCGGATGTGTCAGTCTGTTGGTGTTCGGTCTCTATCTGCAACACGCTGGGGGCTTGGAGCCTTGCCCGATGTGTATCGTGCAGCGTTATGCCTTGTTTTTGGTCGCCATCATCGCTGGACTCACGGCGTTGACACGCCGCAAAGGCGCTATTTTGGGTGGCACGCTTCTGCTCTTGATGACGGCGGGCTTTGGTGCTTTTGTGGCAGCACGGCAAAGCTGGCTTCAGTGGTATCCGCCTGAAGTTGCTACTTGTGGCCGCGATCTCTACGGCATGATCGAAACCTTCCCTCTGCAGCGCGCCATTCCCATGATCTTCAAGGGCGGCGGTGACTGCACAGTGATTGACTGGACTTTTCTGGGTGGCTCCATCGCCAACTGGTCTTTCTTGTCTTTCATGGGGATTGTTGCGTTGGCACTGGCGCTGATTTCGCAACAAGCCCGAGCGCGCTGAGCGCACTACAGGCTTAGTTAGTCAGGCCTTTGGCTGCTCAATAGCAGCCAAAGGCACTAACCGACGGACCGGTTAAACCTACAAAGGCAATGTGTCAAAGGCTTCGTAAGTCTTTTTCAGCCAGTGCTTGACACGCTGACGCTCCAGCATGCCCAGGGCATCGGGCTCAGCACGGTTGTTGATGGCGGCCCAGAAGCTAGCGTTTTGACGGTCCATCTTGCGCATGCTGGCCTCGTGCAGTTGCGCCAGCGTGACCACGCGGGCACCCAGCGTCAACGCTTTTTCCAGTGCAGGTGACTCGTCAAGTTGTGAAAAATCAGCGCCGCGGCCCTGGTTCTTGACCACGATGTAGTTGGGGCCGTCGCCAAACGTGTTTACCAGGCGCCCCAGCAGGTCCACCGAATCTTTGCCGGCATCAGCCACATGCCAGAAGTTGACGGTCACGCCCATCTCTTCAAGCACCGTGAATACATCGGAATCCTTGATCCAGCGTGTGAGCGGCGCTGCCGTTTGCGCGGCCAGATCAACGATGACGCTGCGGGGTTGGCCGTCATCACCAACTTGTTCAAAGGCGCTGGCAATCATGTCCAGTCCTTCGTAGGTGTCCACAATCACGGGCGAAGCAAAGTCGTTGTAGAAGCGGGTAAACGACGTGTGCGAGCGGTCGGTATCAAAACCTAAAAACGGCCGCTCCTTGTCGATGAAGTACTGGGCCAAAACCCGTGAGACGACTGATTTGCCGACGCCGCCTTTTTCGCCGCCAATGAAATTAAGTGAATTCATGTTTTTTGAGTGATTGAATAAGGGTTGCTGTGAACTTGATGCGCTGGGCTCGAAAGACCGCAGTCTGAGCCCATGCAAGATGTGTGCTCAAAAACGTTCGTTAACTGAGTTTTTTTACCAAAACCAGACTCTTTCGGTCCCAGTTGTATTTGCGCTTGCGGGCCTCAGGCAGCCAGTCCGGGTCGACCCGCACGAAGCCACGCTTCAGGAACCAATGCGTTGTGCGCGTAGTGAGTACAAAAATACTATCAAGCCCGGCGGCTTTGGCGCGCTGCTCCACCCGCTTCAACACGCGCTCGCCGTCGCCCTGGCTTTGCACCTGGGGGGACACCGTGAGTGCGGCCATTTCAGCGGTTTTGCTTTCCGGGTAGGCGTACAGGGCGGCGCAGGCGAAGATCACGCCGTCGTGCTCGATGACGGTGTAGTTGCCCACGTCGCGTTCAATCTCGGTGCGGCTGCGTTTGACCAGGGTGCCGTCTTTCTCAAACGGCTCAATGAGTTGCAAAATGCCGCCCACATCGTCCACCGTGGCCTCGCGCAGGCTTTCCAGCTTTTCATCCACCACCATGGTGCCGATGCCGTCGTGCACATACACCTCCAGCAGGATCGAGCCATCCACCGCAAACGGAATGATGTGGCTGCGCTCCACGCCGCTTTTGCACGCCTTGACGCAGTGCTGCAGGTAAAACGCCGTGTCAGTGGGGCGGTTGGCGGCGGGCAGGTCGGCCAGCAGTTTTTCAGCCGCGGCCAAGGGCAACTCGGTGTCAATGGGGTTGTCGTCGCCTTCCGGCTGGGTGGGGTCCACCAAAATACCCGGAATTTCGGTGACGAAAATGAGTTTGTCAGCCTGCAAGGCGCTGGCCACTGAGGTCGCCACCTCCTCCATGGTCAGGTTAAAGGCCTCGCCCGTGGGCGAGAAGCCAAAAGGTGAGAGCAACACCATGGCGCCCATGTTCAAGGTGAGCATGATGCCTGCGGTGTCCACCTTGCGCACCAGCCCCGAGTGCTGAAAGTCCACACCGTCCACAATGCCCACCGGGCGCGCCGTCAAGAAATTACCCGAGATCACCCGCACCGTGGAACCCGCCATGGGCGTGTTCGGCAGGCCCTGGCTGAAGGCGGCTTCAATTTCATAACGCAGTTGGCCGGCTGCCTCTTGGGCACAGTCCAGCGCCACACTGTCGGTGATGCGAATGCCATGCGAATAGCGCGGGGCGTGCCCCTTGGCCAGCAACTGTTCATTCACTTGCGGCCGAAAGCCATGCACCAGCACCACTTTGACACCCATGCTCTGAATCAGCGCCAGGTCTTGCGCCAGATGCGGCAGCTTGCCGGCGGCAATGGCCTCACCGGCAATGCCCACCACAAAGGTCTGGTTGCGAAACTTGTGGATGTAAGGTGCCACCGAGCGAAACCATGGCACGAAGGTGAAGTTGAAAACGGAGGTCATGTCGTGAAAGGTAAGGCCAGCGCAGATAATTAGGGAGTGTCGCCCCGGACCTGATCCGGAGCGCATGGATTGCGGATTCCTTCCGCATGACAAAGCCCAGCCCGTTGATTTTGACCGAAGTTTCCCCTTGTCCTCCACGCCTTTGAAAATCGAGTTTCCCGAATCCCTGCCGGTCTCTGCCAAGCGCGAGGAGATCATGGCCGCCATGGCCCAGCATCAGGTCATCATCGTTTGCGGTGAAACCGGCTCTGGCAAAACCACCCAGTTACCCAAAATTGCGCTGGCCATGGGGCGCGGCAAGCTGAACTACCCGCCCGGTCAGGGCAAGCTGATTGGCCACACACAGCCGCGACGCATTGCCGCGAGCAGCGTGGCCAAGCGCATTGCCGAAGAACTCAAAACGCCCCTGGGTGACGTGGTGGGCTTCAAGGTGCGCTTTCAGGACCGCCTGAGCCGCGACTCGTCGGTCAAGCTGATGACCGACGGCATCTTGCTGGCCGAGAC
>CAZLRQ010000118.1:0-7832 GCA_964562035.1 uncultured Rhodoferax sp.
TTCAACAGGAAACGCCCAGTCGACCGACTGGGCGTTTTTTTTCGCCTCGAATTTCCGGCTTGCTCTTCAGTTTGTCTTCATCGTGTAAGCCAGGGCTCTAAACCAGGCTAATTTTGATGTCATTAAAAATTCGGATGACTTATCTTGATCTGAGTCAACCATTTTGCTTTGCCAAGCGTTTCAGCTATCCAAACTTAGGGTAGTTTATAGATAATTTAAAGCAGTTGCGATCCGGTGATTTTTTGGAATCGCAACCCATTAATCCACCCGATTCGCATCTGCGGTGCTTGCGACCACAATGTTATGGTGCGTCATGCCAATTAAATTGAAACCTGAAGATCAAGTGATCGCCCAACGTCTGGCGGCTATTGAGTCGTCTTTCGAAGCGCTTAACGCCCGAATTGCTCGCTTGGCTATTGCGCTAGGGGTGTCACTGGAGACGGATGACGCCATCACGACACTGATGAGTGAGCACCCGTTGCAAGAAGTATCGCCTGAACGACGGCTCAGCGCTGATCGGCGTGGTACTTCTCGGTCCAGTTCAGGGTCAGACCGCCGCTTTGCCCACAAGCGTGAAGAGCTACGTGGTTTGCTCGTTTTGCGTTACGGAGTGGAAACACGCTACGTGAGCCAGCACGGGGTTGTTGTTACACGTCAAATTTTGTTGGAGTCGGAAGCTCATTTAGTACGTGATGGCTTTAAACCAGGTGCCGATGGTCCGCATGCAGGGCATCTGCTGGACTTGCCTTGAAATTTTATTTTTCTAGGGGACGACACGAACTGTGTCATCGCCCTCGTCGGCATTAACTACTTTTATTTTTCTTAAATACTTATGCTTAACTCCGTTTCCTCATTCAGTCTTGCCGGTAAAAAAGGTTTGCTACTTGGCGTGGCCAACGAAAGCAGCATTGCGTGGGGCTGCGCCCAATTAGCACGCCAGCAGGGCGCTGAGGTTGTGGTGTCTTGCCTTAACCAGAAGGCCGTGCGTTTTGTTGAGCCGCTGACTGGCCCCGCAGGCATTGACCTCAAGCCCTGCAACGTCGAGGAGCCAGGTGAGTTACAGGCGCTGGTGGAGCATGCGGTGAGCAAGCTGGGTCGGCTGGACTTTGTGGTGCACTCCATTGCTTGGGCGCCGCTGGAGGATTTGCATGGTCAGGTGATTGACAGCAGCAGCACCGGCTTTGCCCGTGCCATGGAGGTGTCGTGTCACTCCTTCGCCACCTTGGCCAAACTCTGCGCGCCGCACATGACTGAGGGGGGCAGTCTGCTCACCATGACGTATCTGGGGGCCGATGAAGCCGTGCCCCATTACGGGCTGATGGGGCCGGTCAAGGCAGCGCTGGAGTCCATGGTGCGTTACATGGCGCTGGAGCTGGGTCCTCAGCGTATTCGGGTGCACGCTGTGTCGCCGGGCCCAATCATGACGCGCGCAGCATCAGGTATCGCCTCCTTTGACGAGTTGATGGCTCACGCCATTGCCAAGGCACCTCTGGGCCGCTTGGTGACGCTGGCAGAAATTGCCCAGCTATGTACCTTTTTGTGCACCGATGCTTCTTCGGGTATGACGGGTCAAACCATCTATGTCGATGGCGGCTGCCATGCCGTGGGCTGAGCCGATCACTGCGCACGCAACCCGCTTTTGCACACCACATCATGAACCTCTCGATCAGTAATGAATTCATTGAAAACGTCATCTATGACGAAATCACAGTAGGTCAAAGTGCACGCCTGCTGCGTACGCTGACGTTGGCCGATATCCAGGCTTTTGCCGCCGTGTCCGGCGACACCAATCCTGCGCACCTGAATCCTGAGTACGCCAACGACACCTTGTTTCATGGCGTCATTGCCCATGGCATGTGGGGCGGCGCCCTGATTTCGGCGCTACTCGGAACGCAGTTTCCCGGTCCTGGCACTATCTACCTGGAGCAGGTACTGCACTTCACCAAGCCCGTGCGCATTGGCGACACCCTTACTGTGACCGCGACGGTGTTGACCAAAGACGACGTTAAAAAACGCATTGAGTTGGATTGCCAGGTGGTCAACCAGAAGGGCGACTGCGTGCTGCACGGCACCGCCAAAGTAATTGCGCCCGCAGTCAAGGTGCGCCTGCCCCGTGTCAGTGCGCCGCTGATTCAGCTGTTTGACCCTGAAGCCCGGTTCAAGGATTTGCTGGCCATGAGCAAAGACCTGGAGGCTGTGCGCTGTGCTGTTGTGCACCCCTGCGACGTGGAGTCGCTCACCGGTGCCATGGACTCGGCGCGCTACGGTCTGATCATCCCGGTGCTGATTGGCCCGGAGGTGCGCATTCGTCATCTGGCGCAAGAGGTCGGTATTGACCTGACGGGTGTGGAGATTATTTCGGTCACGCACAGTCACGCTGCAGCCGAGAAGGCCGCTGAACTGGCTGCCAGCGGTGATGTGGAGGTGCTTATGAAAGGCAGCCTGCACACTGACGAAATGATTCACGCCGTGCTGGCCCGCCCGGCGCTGCGCACGGGCCGTCGCATGTCGCACGTTTTCCGCTTCGACGTGCCGCTGTACCCCAAGCCGCTGTTGATCACTGATGCAGCGCTCAACATTCACCCCACTTTGCAGGAGAAGGTCGACATCGTCCAAAACGCAATCGACTTTGCCCGCATCATGGGTGTGACGACGCCCAAGGTGGCCATTTTGTCGGCGGTTGAAACTGTCAACCCCAACATTCCCTCCACGCTGGACGCTGCGGCCCTGTGCAAAATGGCCGACCGTGGCCAAATCCGGGGCGGCGTGCTGGATGGCCCACTGGCCTTTGACAATGCGATTTCACTGCACGCGGCACAGATCAAGCACATCGAGTCGGCGGTGGCTGGCGATGCTGACATTCTGATGGTGCCCGACCTGGAGTCCGGCAACATGCTGGCCAAGCAGTTGGAGTATCTGGCTGGCGCCAGTGGTTCAGGCTTGGTGCTGGGCGCGCGCGTGCCCATTGCCTTGACCAGCCGTGCCGATGGCCCCATGGCCCGGGTGGCGTCAGCCTTGCTGGCCCAACTGGCTGCTCACAACGCCCGGCGCGATCATCCGCGCCAGGCTTGGTAAGGCGCCGGCCATGGCCATTCTTGCCGTCAACGCGGGTTCCTCCACGCTCAAGTTTTCCATGTATCCACTGGATGGGGACGGCGTGCACTCCAGCGTGCTCTCGGGCAGCATCCAGGGCCTGGAGCCCGGTGGAGCGCCTGTGCTGGATTGGACTTTTCAGGGGCAGCGTAAAAGCCAGTCCTTACCTGCTATGCGTGAGGACCCGTTTGCCCAGGCTCTGGCCAGCTTGGGCGAGTTGTTGACGCGCAAGCCGTCCATCCCCGAAGTGCAGGCCATCGCGCACCGTGTGGTGCATGGGGGTGGCGATTTTTCGGCCAGCGTGGTCGTTTCCGACGCAGTGTTGACCCAGTTGGCGAAGTTCAACTCTCTGGCGCCGCTGCATCAGCCGCACAATCTGGACGGTATCAGGGCGTTTCAGAAAGCGTTTCCGGCGGTGCCTCAAGTGGCCTGCTTTGACACGGCCTTTCACGCCACGCTGCCCGAGGTGGACTATAGCTTTGCCCTGCCCCATTCACTGGCGCAAGAGGGCGTGCGCCGTTACGGCTTTCACGGTTTGTCCTATCAGTATCTGATGAGCGTGTTGCAGCAGCGTTCGCCCCAGGCGAATGGCCGGGTGTTGATGGCTCACCTGGGCAATGGTGCCAGTCTGTGTGGTGCAGTGGGGGGGCGCAGTTGCGCCACCACCATGGGATTCTCAGCGCTGGATGGCCTGATGATGGGCACCCGAAGTGGCTCGCTGGACGCAGGCGTGCTGTTGTATTTGATGGAGCAGGGCTGGGACCGCCATCGGCTGCAAACCCTGCTTTACAAGCAAAGCGGCTTGCTGGGTGTCTCCGGCATCTCAGCCGACATGCGCCGGCTGCGTGCCAACGGCAGCGCAGAGGCGCAGCGCGCGATTGACCTGTTCACCCACCGGGTGGTGCGTGAGTCGGGTGCGCTGGTGGCATGCATGGATGGGCTTGACGTGCTGGCCTTCAGCGGCGGCATTGGGGAGCACGATGCCGTGCTGCGTGGCCAGGTCGGCAACCGCTTGAGTTGGTTGGGCGTGGCCATTGACCCGGCGCTCAATGCGCAGGCCACGGGCGACACAGTGCAAGCTATCCATGCGCCAGATAGTCGGGTAGAGGTGTGGGTGATACCGACCGACGAAGGCTTGGTGGCCGCCCGGGACGCTGCGCGGTTGCTGTGAGCCGCTTTGCGATACTTGGGGCATGCAGTTACAAGACATTCTTTATTCCCAAGGCTTTGGTACACGCCGGGTATGCGCCGGCCTCATTCAACAGGGCTTTGTCCATGTTTATGAGTCAAAAGAGGCTCTAGCCCCCGTCCAGTATGCTCAGGCAGCTACTGAATTTGAAGCGGAAGGTCTGCGCTTTCGGGTGCAAGGAGTGGACTGGCCCTACCAGGACAAGGCCTACATTTTGTTGAACAAACCCACCGCCACCGAATGCTCCCAAAAGCCTTCCACCTACCCCAGCATCTACACGCTGTTGCCGTCACCTTTGCGCTTGCGCCCCCAAAAAGGAGCGGTGCAAGGCGTGCAAGCCGTGGGTCGGCTGGACCAGGACACCACCGGCTTGTTGCTCTTGACGGACGATGGCAAGTTCATCCACCGCATGAGTTCACCCCGGCACCATGTGCCCAAGGTCTACGAGGTGACCGTCAAACACCCCTTGGACGAAGCGCAGGTCAGCAAATTGTTGTCGGGCGTGGTGCTCGATGACGACCCGAAACCCGTGCGTGCCGCCGCCTGCGAGGCCGTGTCCAGCCACCACTTGCGCCTGACGCTGACCGAGGGTAAGTACCACCAGGTCAAACGCATGTTGGCAGCCGTGAGCAACCGGGTTGAAGGGTTGCACCGCTCACAGATCGGTGGACTGCGCTTGCCGGATGACCTGGCGCCCGGCCAGTGGCGCTGGTTGAGTGCTGACGATCTGGCGATGATTCAGGGCTGAAGTGCCCGCCGGTGGCCCTCGTTGGACATGACCGCCCAAAGCGTGGGGTTATGCTTTGCCCATGAATCTGTTTCTTGACTCCTTCTGGCGCGCGGTGGCGTACTGCGTGCGCCCACGCGTGATTGCCTTGTCGTTTTTGCCACTGATTTTGATGGTGGCGATGTCGCTGGGCCTGGGCTATTACTACTGGGAAGGCGCGTTGGACTGGGTGCGCAGCAGCCTGGAATCTTCTGAAATGGTCAGCAGCGTGCTGGCCTGGTTGCAAGGCATGGGCGCGGGCAGCCTCAAGATGGTGCTGGCACCGTTGATTGTCATTTTTGCTGTCACGCCGGTGATTGTGGTGCTGTCCTTGCTGCTGGTAGCGCTGTTGATGACGCCTGCGCTCACACTGCTGGTGGCTGAACGACGCTTTGCGGGGCTGGCGCGCAAGCGCGGTGCTTCATTCGCCTTTAGCTTGGTTTGGTCACTGGGGTCCACGTTGCTGGCCTTGGTCGCCTTGGTGGTGTCCCTGCCGCTGTGGCTGGTGCCGCCTTTGATTTTGGTGTTGCCGCCTCTGATTTGGGGTTGGCTGACCTACCGGGTGATGGCATTTGATGCATTGGCCGAGCATGCCAGTGCCGACGAACGACGTGAAATTTTTCGCCGCCACCGGGGTTGGTTGATGGGCATGGGCGTGCTGTGTGGCTATCTGGGTGCCGCACCCACGCTGGTCTGGGCGTCGGGTGCGCTGTTTGCGGCGGCGTTCGTCATTTTGGTGCCGCTGGCGATCTGGATTTACACGCTGGTTTTTGCGTTTTCTTCGCTCTGGTTTGCGCATTACTGTCTGGCGGCATTGCAAACCCTGCGCGCCGAGGCTTCTGAGGCCGCCAGCCCGGCCCAAGCCTGGGTTGATGCCGAGACGGTAACATTGCTCGATGACCACACCTCCAGCACCCCCCGCCACTGAGTTGGCTCATCACGCAATGCCCCGTTTTGGATTGATCGTCTTGGGCGATGAGATTCTGTCCGGCAAGCGGGCCGACAAGCACATGCCCAAAGTGATTGAGTTGCTCAAGGCGCGTGGCCTGCAACTGGATTACGCGGAGTACGTGGGGGACGAGCCTGAGCGCATTACGGCCACCCTCAAGCGCGCTTTTGCGTCGGGTGACATTGTGTTTTCGACCGGCGGCATTGGTGCCACCCCTGACGACCACACTCGCCAGTGTGCCGCCAGGGCGCTGGGTGTCGACTTGGCCTTGCACCCGCAAGCCGAGGACCTGATCCGCCAGCGCATGCAGGAAGTGGCGCTTGAACAGGGCACGGTGTATGAACCTGACCGCCCGGACAACCTGCACCGCCTGAACATGGGGGTGTTTCCGGTGGGTGCCCAGATCATTCCCAACCCGTACAACAAAATTCCGGGTTTCAGTTGTGGTGCGGTGCACTTCGTACCGGGTTTTCCGGTCATGGCCTGGCCCATGATCGAGTGGGTGCTGGACACGCATTACCCGCACCTTTTTCAGGCGGCTTCCTGGCTGGAGCAGTCGGTCATTGTCATGGGCTCGATGGAGGCTGCACTCACCCCTTTGATGGAAGACATCGAGCGAGATTACCCCGGTATCAAAGTGTTCAGCCTGCCCAGTGTGGACCATCCGCAGTATGGTCGGCACATCGAATTGGGTGTGAAAGGCGCGCCAGGCTTGGTGGCCACGGTCTATCCCGCTTTGTTGTTGGGCTTGCAGCGTTTGAAAGTCATATTGGGCCCTGAATTGGTGCGCTCTTGAGTGCTCTTAAATGGTGCATTTTTATTTTGCACTGATTTGGTGCGTCAATATTTGAGCAGCACGTCCCCTTGACCCACAGGCCTAGACGAAATAGTTTCAAACTCAAGGCAGAATAGTGGGCTGAAGAAATTGAGCCCGCCATGTGAATTGGCATAAAAACTGCATTTGCAGAGCAGACACTTTTTTAACCACGACCCAACCAGGAGTATTTGATGGCCAAGACCGTCGCAGACGTCATGAAAATGGTGAAAGAGAACGAAGTCAAGTTTGTTGACTTCCGTTTCACCGATACCCGTGGCAAGCAGCAGCACACCACCGTACCTGTCTCCCATTTCGACGAAGACAAGTTCACCTCCGGTCACGCGTTTGACGGCTCTTCAATTGCCGGCTGGAAAGGCATTGAAGCGTCCGACATGTTGCTGATGCCCGATCCCGCCACGGCCAACATTGACCCCTTCTTCGAAGAAACCACGCTGCTGATGAATTGCGACGTGGTGGAGCCTGCAGACGGCAAGTCTTACGACCGTGACCCCCGTTCCATCGCCAAGCGCGCTGAAGCCTACCTCAAGGCTTCCGGTATGGGTGACACCGCATTCTTCGGCCCTGAGCCAGAATTCTTCATCTTCGACGGCATCCGTTGGAGCACCGATCCGCAGAACACCTTTTACGAAATCGAAGAGTACGAAGCGCCCTGGAACTCCGGTTCCAAACTTGAAGGCGGTAACCGTGGTCACCGTCCCACCGTCAAGGGCGGTTACTTCCCCGTGCCTCCCGTGGACAGCACGCAAGACATGCGTGCTGAGATGTCCCTGATTCTCGAATCCCTGGGCATCCCGGTTGAAGTGTTCCACCACGAAGTGGCGGGCGCAGGTCAGAACGAAATCGGCACCCGCTTCAGCACCTTGGTAGAGCGTGCTGACTGGACCATGCTGCAAAAGTACGTGATCCACAACGTTGCCAACGCCTACGGCAAGACGGCCACTTTCATGCCCAAGCCTTACCACGGCGACAACGGTTCCGGCATGCACGTGCACCAGTC
>CAZLRQ010000119.1:0-4657 GCA_964562035.1 uncultured Rhodoferax sp.
CCATCAGCCGCTGGCAGCGTGACCTGACCGACAGCACCGTGCTGCGCAACATGGGTGTGGCCCTGGGCTACGCCGTGCTGGCGTACCAGTCGCTGGGCACCGGTCTGGGCAAGCTGGAAATTAACGAGAGCGCCATTGCGGCCGACCTGGACGCATCGTGGGAAGTGCTGGCCGAACCCATTCAGACCGTGATGCGCCGCTTTGGCCTGCCCCAGCCTTACGAACAACTCAAGAAGTTCACCCGCGGTGAGCCCATGACGCGTGAGCTGATGCAAGGCTTCATTGCCAACCTGGAAATCCCCGAGCTGGAAAAAGCCCGCCTGATGGCCATGACGCCCGGCAGCTACACCGGCAAAGCCGCCGAACTCGCCCGCCGGGTATGACACCGCAGCGCGGCACGGCGGGCACTCTGGCCAAAGCAAGGCAGGCTGACTGATGGCGATCAAATCCACCATCTTCAAGGCCAGCCTGCAGATTGCCGACATTGACCACGCCTACTACGCCGACCACGCGCTGACCCTGGCGCGCCACCCCAGCGAAACCGACGAACGCATGATGGTGCGCCTGTGCGCCTTGGCGCTGCAGGCGCACAAGCTGCAAACCGTGTGCGGTGGCGACGGCACGCTGGCCTTTGGCGCGGGTCTGTCTGACCCGGAAGAGCCCGACGTCTGGCTGCGCGACTTCACCGGCCTGACCCGGCTGTGGATCGAGGTGGGCCAGCCTGAAGACAAGCCGCTTTTGAAAGCCTGCAACAAGGGCGACGAGGTGGTGCTGTACTGCTTCAACCACGCGGCAGAGGTGTGGTGGCGCACCATGGAAGCCAAACTGGCGCGGCCGAAAAACCTGAGCGTGTTCCGCATTCCCACCGCGGCGTCCCAAGCCCTGATCCCCATGGCCCAGCGCAGCATGCAGTTGCAGGCCACGATTCAGGAAGGCGTGCTGATGCTGGGCGACGGCACGCACAACGTGGACATCGAGCCCGTTCGCTGGAAATAAGTGCCAAATAGGACTCTAGCCCCCGTCCTGCTTGCTTGAGTAGCTACTGATTCAATAGTATCTAAACCCACCGGAATGCACCATGACAACCCCTCGTCTGCTCAATAAAGTCTCTCTCATCACCGGGGCGGCCCAAGGCATTGGCCTGGCCACCGCGCTCAAGTTTGCAGCCGAGGGCGCCATCGTCATCGTGTGCGACATGAACCCCGCCAGCGTGGACGCCGCCGTGGCGCAGTGCCGGGCGCTGGGCGCCACCGCTGAGGGCTTTGTGGCAGATGTGACCAACCGCGGGGCCATTGACGACCTGGTTGCCCGCGTTATGGCGCAGTTTGGCCGCATTGATGTGCTGGTCAACAACGCCGGCATCACCCAGGACGCGCGCCTGCAGAAAATGACGATCGAGCAGTTTGACAAGGTGATTGACGTCAACCTGCGCGGTGTCTTCCATTGCGCGCAGGCCGTGGCCGACACCATGGTGGCACAGGGCAGTGGTGTGATTTTGAACGCCAGCTCGGTGGTGGGCATTTACGGCAACTTTGGCCAAACCAACTACGCCGCCACCAAGTTTGGCGTGATTGGTTTCACCAAGACCTGGAGCCGCGAACTTGGCCCCAAGGGCGTGCGCGTCAACGCCGTGGCGCCGGGCTTCATCACCACGCCCATGGTGGCGGCCATGCCGGAAAAAGTGCTGCAAGACCTGGTGGCCAAGGTGCCGCTCAAGCGCCTGGGCAAGCCCGAAGACATTGCCAACGTCTACGCCTTTTTGGCCAGCGACGAGGCCAGCTACATCAACGGCGCGGTGATCGAGGTGTCAGGCGGCATGTCGCTCTGACCGGAAGGGCGCCGGGCCTGGCTAGCGCCGCTCCGCCGCCCGCTCGGCATAGCGGTTAAAACGCCAGGCCGTGCCCTGCTGGGTGATGCGGTGCCAGGTTTGGCGCTTCTCGACCGGGCCCATTTCCAGCCACAGTTGCACCTCGGTAAAGCTGCGCCCGCAGCCCTTGCATTCCTCGTCACCCTGGCTGGTGGAGCAAATGGCAATGCACGGCGTGTCGGGCACGGTGTCGTACCAGGCCAGCCAGGCCGCCAGCGCCTCATTTGACAGCACCGTCTCATCCACCTGCGTGGCCTGCTCGAACACCATCACGCCATAGACCTCGGCCAGCGCGCGTGTCTCGGGCGCCAGGGAAAAGCCGTCGGGCGACGGTTTGCGCTGGCGCCAGTGGTTGATGGCGGACTCGATGTCAGTGATAAATATGCCGGTCATGGGGCGCGCATCATAGCCCGCGCGGTCAACGCTTCACGTCTGCGGGGGCAGAACGCACACTCAGCAGCATGGTCAGCGCCAAAATGCCCACCACCACGCCCAGCGACACCGCGACCGGAATCTTGAACACGTCAATCAGGCACATCTTGGTGCCAATGAACACCAGAATCACGGCCAGCCCGTAGTTCAGCAAATGAAACTTGTTGGCCACCGCCGCCAGCAAAAAGTACATGGCGCGCAGGCCCAAAATGGCGAACACATTGCTGGTCAGCACAATGAAGGGGTCGCTGGTGATGGCAAAAATGGCGGGGATCGAGTCCACGGCAAAAATCACGTCGGTGAGTGCCACCAGGCAAATCACCATGAACAGAGGTGTGGCAATTTTTTTGCCGTTTTCAATGGTCCAGAATTTCTCGCCGTCGTAGTGTTTGCTCACCGGCAAAATGCGGCGCAGCAGCTTGAGGGCCGGGTTGTCGTCCAGCGCCGGCTCCTTGCCGGCGGCCCACCACATCTTCACGCCGGTCAGGATCAAAAAGGCCCCGAACACATACAAGATCCAGTGGAACTGCGCCAGCAGCCAGCCGCCCACCAGAATCATGATGGTGCGCAACACGATCGCGCCAATGATGCCGATCATCAGCACCCGCTTCTGAAAGTGCGAGGGCACCGCAAAGTAGGTGAAGATCATCAGGAAGACAAAGATGTTGTCCACCGCCAGTGATTTTTCGATGAGGTAACCGGTGAGAAATTCCAGCGACTTGGTGTTGGCGATCTCGGTGGAGCCGGTGCTGTCTTTGACGGCCCACCAGAACAGGCCGTTGAACAAGAAGCTCAGGGCCACCCAGATCAGCGACCAGTTCAGTGCCTCTTTAACGCCAATGTCATGCGCGCCCTGTTTCTTGAGGACCACAAAATCAACGAAAAGCGACACCAGAACGATGCCGATAAAAGCTGCCCACAGCCATAGGGGTGCAATAGTTTGCATAACAAGACCTCATCAAAATTTGGAACACGAAGGCGCGTACCAAAAGGTCTTGCGGGAGAAGGCCTGAATCAGCCCCTCTATGTGCTCCGGCTGCCGCTTGCGACGGCAACGTACTGACGAAACACACGCGCTCATTGCCAGCCGGCAACAAGGTCGCTACTCCCCTTTCAGGAGCATGAAGTATCCGGGTTTGGGGCTAATCCCCGCGGGCTGTGCGGATTAGCCGCTGCCGAATGGCCGCTAAACTCCAGCCTCCCCGCGCGCAGCCGCCCCCAGAAACTCCCCCGCTTGTGACCGACGCCTTGAACGATTTATTGCCCGACGCCTCCCCTGAGGCCACCCCCGAGCCTGACGACAAAATCCAGCAACCCCGCCTGTGGCGCGACAACGGCTGGACTGCCAGCGTGATCAAAAACGAAGACGACGACGGCTGGGCCGTGGCCATGACCAAAGATGGCGCCTCTGAGCCGGCGCTGGTGGGCCCCTGGACCATGGGGCGCGACAAAAAGAACCCCAAGCCGCTGGACGGCAACGCCTTCAGCACGCTGGTCAAGACCGCGACCGAATTTGTGCGGCGCAGCGAGCAGCAACTGCACGCCCAGTTGCACCAGCACATCGTGGTCACGGTGGGTGACGCCCGCATCACGGTGATGCTGGACATCGTGCCCGACGACGAGCACCCGCACGCCACCCTGACGGCGCTGGACGAGGGCGGCGACCCACTGGCGCAAGTGCAGGTGTCCCCCGGCTTCAAACTGAACCGTGCCAGCGCCACGGCGTGGGCTGAGCAGGGTTATCCCAAGCCGCGCTGAAGCGCCGGGTGTATCCTGCACCGCATGAAACTCATTATCAAATGGCTGCTCAGTGCGGCCGCGCTGCTGGCCGTGGCTTACCTTTACAGCGGGGTCGTGGTCAGCAGCTTCACGGCAGCGCTGGTGGCGGCCTTCGTCATTGGCCTGTTCAACATGCTGCTGCGCCCGGTGCTGGTGGTGCTGACCCTGCCGGTGACGGTGGTCACGCTGGGGCTGTTTTTGTTTGTCATCAACGCGCTGATGTTCTGGTCAGCAGCGGGCATTCTGGAAGGCTTTTATGTGCGCGGGTTTGGCGCCGCCTTGCTGGGCTCGCTCATCTACACGGTGTTTGGCATCGTGATCGACTCACTTGTCGAGCGTTTGCGCTTTAAGTAACTGCGCCACCTGGCGCTGCCGGGTGTCCACAATGGCGGCCTCGATGTTGTGCGCCGCCCCTGCACCTGCACTACCCGCCGACGCCTGTCGCGCCCAGTCTTGCGCAGCGCGAAAGCGGTCCAGCGCGGCCGGGTAGTCCAGCCGCGCCACTTGCACCTCGGCCTCGGCGCGAATGGCGCGCAGGGTTTGGCCCTGCGCGGTGTAGGCGCTGGCCAGCAGTTGCCA
>CAZLRQ010000119.1:4757-7790 GCA_964562035.1 uncultured Rhodoferax sp.
TCGTTGGCGGCCAGCGCCAACTCGGCTTGCAGCAAGCGAACCCAGCGCATGGCGGGCAGGTCAGCCTGCACCCGCGCACGCAGGCGCTGCAAAAAATCACGCGTGTCTGCGCCGTCGCGCAAACGGCTGGCGGCCAGCGCCGCACCGTACAGCACGCCGGCTTGGCGGGCCGGTGACAGGGTGGCCAAGTGCGCCGGGGCCGCCTCGGCCACAGATGCGCGCAAGGCATCCACCCCCGAATTGGCCAGCACCCGGGCACGGGCCGCCAGCATGGCGTGTTCGGTGGTGGGCTCCACATCGGTCGGACGCGCCGTGCCCAGCGGCTGGCGCGACTGCATGTCGGCCATGCGCTCGGTGGAGAGTGGGTGGCTGCGCAGGTAGGGGTAGGCGCCGTTGTCGTTCAGGCGCGACGCCTGCTGCAACTTGTCGAACATGGTCACAAAGCCCTGGGGCGCAAAGCCGGCCTGCGTCATCACGCCATAGCCCACACGGTCGGCCTCGCGCTCCATGTCGCGCGAGAAATTAAGCTGGTTTTGCGCTGCCACGGCTTGGCCGCCCAGAATCAGGGCGTTGCCGGTGTCGGCATTTTTGCTGGCGGCCAGCGCGCCCAAAATCATGGCGCCAATCATCCAGGGCGTTTGCTGGCTCTGCTTGGACATGAGCCGTGAGATGTGCCGCTGCGTGACGTGGCTCAGCTCGTGCCCCAGCACCGACGCCAGCTCGTCGCGGTTGCTGACCACTGCAATCAGACCCATGTGCACACCCAGGTAGCCGCCGGGCAGGGCAAAAGCGTTCACCGTGCGGTCGCGCCCGAGCATGATCTCCCAGGCAAAGCGCTCGTCCAGTTCAGGCGACAAATCGCCCCGCAACCGGGCGGCCGCCAGCAGGGGTTGCCAAATGCTTTGCACGTAGTCGGCCAGCACGGGGTCGTCCAGGTAGTCGGGGTCGCGGTAAATTTCGCGGGCAATGCGGTCGCCCAGGCGTCGTTCGTCGCTGCTGGTCATGTCGCTGCCATCGCCCAGCGTGGGCAGTTGGCCGGACGACAACGGTGCGGCGGCCGCGTTGGGCTGGGCTTGCAGCCCCAGCGGACTGGCCACGCCAACAGCTACCAATAACGTAGCTACTCGCGCTTTATGGATAAGGGCTAGAGCCCGATTTGTCATAAATTTAGTGGTCACCATGGTTCTCGGCGGGTGGGAGATAAGCGCACCCTGAAACCGTATGATGCGCGCTCTGCATGAACGTTCTGTAAATTGGCGTCGGCAACCCCTTTTTAAACCCGTCCCAGGCACCCCATCCCCATGAGCTCACTCACCCATTTTGACGACCAAGGCCAGGCCCACATGGTGGACGTGGCCGCCAAGGCCCAAACCCACCGCATTGGCGTGGCCGGTGGCCGCATTGACATGCTGCCCGCCACCCTGGCGCTGATCGAATCCGGCACCGCCAAAAAAGGCGATGTGCTGGGCATTGCCCGCATTGCCGGCATCATGGCCGCCAAGAAAACCAGCGACCTCATTCCCCTGTGCCACCCGCTGGCGCTGACCCGGGTGGCCATTGAATTTGAAGCCGTGCCGGCACCCGAGGGCGGCTTTGGCAGCGTGACCTGCACCGCCACCGTGGAAACCGTGGGCCCCACCGGCGTGGAAATGGAAGCCCTGAGCGCTGCCACCATCGCCCTGCTGACCATTTACGACATGTGCAAGGCCGTGGACCGCGGCATGACGATTTCCAACGTCAAGCTGCTGGAAAAGCACGGCGGCAAGTCGGGGAGTTTTATCAACGGGACGTGAGTTTTTGTGCCGCTTAACGGGCTGATGGCGTTAGGGCGCCCTTGGCCCAGCGCGCATAAGCCTCGGGAAATGCCGCCTGGTACCGTGCCGTGTAAAACGCCACCTCATCTTGCTTGCCCAGCAGCGCGGCGCTGTCAATCAAGGCTTCAACCACCCGTGATTCGGGCGAGAAGTGCAATGACGCCTTGGCCAGTTCATACACCTGCGCCGCATTGGCGGGTGTCAGTGGGGTTGTGGTGAGGGCTGCAAAACGCACCTGCTGCTGGAACAACCACGAACCTTGCGCTTTTTGCAGCGTGTCAGTTTGGTAAGCCTCGGCACGTTGGGCGGGCACCAGGAATATCTGGCGAATACGGTGGTAGTCCCACGCTACGTAGCTGACAAATATTATTAAAATCATAGCTAGAAGCGCTTTACCAGCAAGGGCTAGAGCCCTAAAACGCTTAAATTCACCCGCGAACGACGGGCGCCACAGCAACCAGAGGCAAAGCACCCCGGCCACCTGAAAAGGCCCGTACCACAGCGGGTACTCCAGCAAACTGTGCAGACCGATGACCGCCAGCACGCCCCACGCCAGTTGCCGCGTGGCATCCACCTCACGCCAGGGGCGGGCGCGCCACACCAGCCACAAGCCCGCGCCAAAGATCAACACCGTCGCCGGTACCCCCAGCACCACTGCAAGTTGCAGCGGCAGGTTGTGCGCGTTGTCCAAAATGTCACAAAAGCGCGCGCCGGGGTAGAGGGTGATGAAATGCGCGTAATCCAGCTCGCCCCAGCCCCAACCCAGCCAGGGCTTTTGGGCAATCAGGTGCAGCACATTGCCCCACAAGGTCATCCGGCCGCTGCAAGCCGCGTCGCCCGCCCGCAGGCGCGCCCAGGCGCCGCTGGTCAAGGGGTCCAACCCGGCCAACCAGGGCAGCGCGAGCGTCGCGGCCACATAAGTAACCGCCACCGTCAACATCACCCAACGCACATATGTAGAGCGCCACTGCCGCCACAGCAACACCAGCCCGGCCACCAGCACCAGTTGAACCAAGCCCGTGCGCGACGACGACGCCGCATTGCCCGCACCCAGCAGCGCCGCCATCAGCAACAACGCCGGCAGCGAAGCCATTGCAACCCGCCACCGGGAAACGACTGCCGCGCGCCCCGACGGCTCTGCCCGCTCGGCATTGCCAGACCAGGCCCACCACAACAGCGCCAACAGACCGATCTGCATCAGCGTGGCAAACTGGTTGCG
>CAZLRQ010000120.1:0-7690 GCA_964562035.1 uncultured Rhodoferax sp.
CCGTCAAAGTCTTGCAGGTAGTTCAGCGCCCACTCGTCCACGCGGTCGGTCATCAAGAGCACCTCAATGCCCTTTTTCTTGAACACTTCGAGCTGCGGGCTGTTCTTGGCGGCGGCCGCGTTGTCAGCGGTGATGTAGTAGATGGCCTCCTGGCCTTCTTTCATGCGCGCCTTGTAGTCGGCAAAGCCCACGCTCACCGAGTCGGTGGTGCTGGAGGCAAAGCGCAGCAGTTTGGCCAGGCGGTCTTTGTTGGCAAAGTCTTCGCCCAGGCCTTCTTTCAGCACCGCGCCAAATTCGCTGTAGAACTTGCTGTACTTGCCTGCGGCGGCTTCCTGCTCAGCCTTGTCCTCGGCGCTCAACACATCGGTCACACCTTCGGCAGACACAGCGGCTTCAGGCGCCTTGTCATGTTTCGCCAGGTCTTCCAGCATGCCCAGCACGCGCTTGGTGCAGCCTTCGCGGATGGCTTTGACGTCGCGGCTTTCCTGCAGCAACTCGCGTGACACGTTCAGGGGCAAATCAGCCGAGTCCACCACGCCTTTGACAAAGCGCAGGTAGGTGGGCAGCAGCGCCTCGGCGTCGTCCATGATGAACACGCGTTTGACGTAGAGCTTGACGCCGGCCGACTTCTCGCGGTTGTACAGGTCCATGGGCGCTTTGCCGGGGATGTACAAGAGTTGCGTGTACTCGGTGCTGCCTTCCACGCGGTTGTGCGTGTGGGCCAGCGGCGCCTCGAAGTCGTGGCTGATCTGTTTGTAGAACTCGTTGTAGTCCTCGGCCGAGATGTCTTTTTTGGCGCGAGCCCAGATGGCGCTGCCTTTGTTGACGGCTTCCCACTCGCCGGTCTTGACCATGCCACCGGGCTGGCGGCCGCCTTGCTCGTCGCTCGGGTTGATCAGCTCGCCGTCTTTCCACTCTTCCTTTTCCATGACGATGGGCAGGCTGATGTGGTCGGAATACTTGTTGATGATGCCCTTGAGCTTCCAGGCGGACGCGTAGTCCATCGCGTCGTCGCGCAGGTGCAATATCACGCTCGTTCCCCGCTCGGCGCGGGTGATGCTTTCGACCTCAAAGTCGCCCGCGCCACCGCTGATCCAGCGCACGCCTTCAGACTCTTTCATGCCGGCGCGGCGGGATTCAACCGTGATCTTGTCGGCCACGATGAAGCCGGAGTAAAAGCCCACGCCAAACTGGCCGATGAGTTGCGAGTCGGCCTTTTGGTCGCCGCTGAGCTTGCTCACGAAGTCTTTGGTGCCGCTCTTGGCAATGGTGCCCAGGTGGTCAATGGCCTCTTGCGTGCTCATGCCGATGCCGTTGTCGGTGATGGTCAGCGTTTTGGCGTCTTTGTCAAAGGTGACCTTGACCTTCAACTCGGCGTCGTTCTCGTACAGGCCGCCGTCGTTGATGGCTTCAAAGCGCAGCTTGTCGCAGGCATCTGACGCATTCGAGATCAATTCGCGCAGAAAAATCTCTTTGTTGGAGTACAGCGAGTGGGTGACGAGGTGCAGCAGTTGCGCGACTTCGGCCTGGAAGGAAAGGGTTTGTTTGGTCATTTGGATCTTGTGAGTCTGACGATGGAAATGAAAGGAGGCATGGCTGGCTTGGCCGCCATGGCAAACCCGCAATTATGGGCGATGGGCCCGGGTTTCAAGAGCTCAGGCTAACCAGTGCAACAGTTGCTGTGTTACCGCCGGGCTGCTCAGCAACTGCAGGTGGCTGGTGCGGTAGGCGATGTGTTGGGCGTCTTTGGCAAACACCAGGGTGCGCCGGGGCTCGTCGTGCTGGCCCAGGGCGCTAAGCAGCGGCACCAGGCCGTCGCCCACCAGCCGGTCGGCCACGGCACTGCGCTTGCTTGCCAGGGTGGCCGCCACAGCGTAGCAGGCCACACCTTCGGGCAGCGGCAGGGGTTGGCGCGTGTCTGGCTGGCGGTGAAAGCGGTTGTGGCCCCGCCAGTCGGCGTCCAGCACATGGCCGTAGCGCAGGTCGGTGATGCCGGCGCTGCGCAGGTGGCCCAGCTTGGCAAAGGGCGCCGTGTAGGGTGTGCTGGCCAGCACCACATCCACCCAGTTGCCTGCCCGCTCCAGTGGCGCGCCGTGGTGTGGCGTGCCCAGAAACACCAGGTTTTTGAGCACGCTGGGCCACTGCTGATTGGTCTGCCGGGCCAGGTGCACGGCCCCGCGCGCCACCAGGCCGCCCATGCTGTGCGCCAGCACGGTGATGTCTTCAAGTGGCGCCGGCCAGTGCGTGAACAAGGCCTCCAGTTGCGCCGACAGGTCTTGGGCGTTTTGTGAGGTGTGCAGCCCCGAGTTGTAGCGCACATAGACCGGTGTGTAACCCAGGGCGGCCGCCAGTGCGGTGCCGTGGTCGTGCCCGGTGCGGGTGTCTTGCCATTGCCGCTCAAACATGCACAGGCCGTGAATCAGCAGCAGCACTTTGCCCGTGACTGCGCTGCGCTGGGGTGGGTGTTGCCAGTCCAGCGCTTGCCCCTGGTAGCGCAGCGTCATGGGCGTGGCCAGCGGGTTGTGGCTGGCGGCCAGGTGGTCGCCCAGCACGCCGTTGAGCGCGGCCAGCGTGGCGTCGCGCTGCGGTGAATCGGGTGGGGCGGTGTCGGTGGTTGTGAGCAGCGGCAGCAGCCTTGACAGCGCCAGGTCCAGCCCGCTGCCAACGCCCTGGGTGACGCCGTTGATGCTTCTGTAGACCAGCCCGGTGATGCCGCGCGTGGTGCCGGGTTGGGCGCCGCCGGGGGCGCCCAGGGTGCGCCACACCGCCTGGTGCACGCCCTCGGCCATGCGCGAGATGCCCAGCGTGGCCTGGGTAAGCAGTTGAACCGCGCCCCGCAGGTCAGAGGGCCGCACATGCTGCAAGAGACCTTTGGGCGTTCTTTTCGGCATGGCGAGCCTTGAGGGCTACTTTGTGTGGGCGCTTTTAAAAGCGTTCGTGCGGTGCCAGGTAGCGCCACTGGCCTACTGGCAGGTTGCCCAGCATCACGTTGCCCACGCGCACGCGCTTGAGGCCCACCACCTTCAGGCCCACCAGCTCGCACATGCGGCGAATCTGGCGTTTTTTGCCCTCGGTCAGTACAAAGCGCAACTGCTCGGGGTTTTGCCATTCCACCTTGGCGCGCTCTAACGCCTGGCCGTCCAGGCTCAGGCCGTGGCGCAGTAATTTAAGCTTGTCCAGGGGAAAGACGCTTTGCACGTCGGTGCTGACCGGGTCGTCATCGTCAATGCGGCTGAGTTGTGTGACCTTGCCGCCGTAGGTGGCGGCAGCGGAGGTGGCGGCGGCCGTGTTCTCGTGGCCGGTGTAGACCACGCGCACCAGGTACTCTTTTTCCATCACCGAGTCTTCGCCAATGAGCTGGCGCGCCACGCGTCCGTCTTGCGTGAGCACCAGCAGGCCCGTGGAGTCGATGTCCAGCCGGCCGGCCGGCACCAGGCTTTTGAGCTGGCTGGGGTGAAAGAAGAAGCGGGCGTTGTCCTCGGTCCAGCGGTTTTGCGGTTGCACCAGGGTGATGGCCGGTTCGTGCCCGTCTTCTGCCTGGCCGCTGACCAGACCCAGCGGCTTGTTGATCAGGATGGTGACCTGGTTGGCCTGCTGGCCCTGCGCCTGCTTGGTGATCTCGATCTTCACGTCGGGCTTGACCTGCATGCCCATGGTGGCCACCACGCCGTTGACCTTGACCCAGCCTTTGCCAATCCATTCATCGGCCTCGCGGCGCGACGCCAAGCCCAATTCAGCCATGCGCTTGTTCAGGCGCAGGGTGCCGTCGGCACCGTAGGCCGAGGTGTTGGACTGCCCGGTGGGCAAAGGCGCGCGGCTGGGCGGTGGTGCGGCGCGGCGGAAGGTGGAGGGTGGTTTTGAGTCGGTCATTTTGCTATGTGTTTTGTAGCTACTTGTGCTTATTTTATATGGGCTAGAGGCCAATTTGTCATAAAAACTGCCCCGTGCGCAAACCCGCCAGGTCCAGGACCCGCAGGCCGCCGTATTCCACGCGAATAAAGCCTTTTGCGGCCAGCGTGGTCAGGGCCTCGTTCACGCGCTGGCGTGACAGGCCCACCAGGTAGGCCAGTTCTTGCTGGGTGATGCGCAGCACCTGCCCCACGCCGGGGTACAGCACCGGGTTGAACAGGGCCGCCAGGCTGCGCGCCACGCGAATGTCGGGGTTGGTCATGCGGTCAATTTCCCGCGCGGCAATGAACTGTCCCAGGCGCTCATTGAGCTGGTTCATGACAAAGCGGTTGAAGCCAATGGAGTGGTCCAGCAGCCAGTGAAACGTGTCCACATGCAGCCCGGCCACCAGGCTCTTGCGCAGGGGCTGAATGTTGTAGCGGTAGGTCTCGCGTTTCAGGGCCGTGCCCTCGCCAAACCAGCCACCGGGGGGCATGCCTGCAAAGGTCATGGTGCGGCCCTCGGCGTTGTCGCTGCTCATCTTCAGCAGGCCGTCCACCACGCCAAACCAGTAGGTTACCGGGCGGCCGGTGCGGCACAGGTAGTCGCCGGGCTGGGCATCGGAAATTTTGAGGTCATCCACCGCCCGTTCGCGCTCGCTCGACGCCAGCAGTTTGAGCCAGGGAATGGTCTCCAGCTCAGCGGAAGTCAGGGGCCGACGGCGATGAAAGAGCGAGTTGTCAGACATGGGGCTTGCGAGGTAAGTTGCCAATCAGAGAAGGGAAAACACCTACCGACTTTGGCTTTTAATTGTCGTCCAAACGACAACATGACGTCAAATGAGCGCCTATTATTCAGTCCATTCCAGCAACCGGCGCAACTTTGTTTCGGTTGTTTTTGATTAATGGAGAGCAGGGCGCAAGCGCTGCTTTCGCACACAGGGTGTGCTTGACGACAAGGGACCGGGATGCAGACCACTTTTCCTCGACTGCTGCTAACGCACGCGGCCCAAAGGCCGCAGGAGCCCGCCATGCGGGAGAAGGAGTACGGCATTTGGCAAGCCCTGTCGTGGGCTGACCTGGCCACTTTGGTGGAGCACCTGGCCTGCGGCTTGCACCAGGCCGGCTTGCGCCGCGGTGAGCACATGGTGGTGGTGGGCGCCAACCGCCCGCGCCTCTACGCCACCATGCTGGCGGTGCAGTCGCTGGGCGCGGTGCCCATTCCGCTGTACCAGGACGCCGCTGCGCTGGAGTGCATCTTCCCCATCAACAATGCCGACGTGCGCTTTGCCTTTGCGGAAGACCAGGAGCAGGTTGACAAGCTGCTGGAAATTCGTGAGCAGTGCCCGCAGCTCACCCACCTGTACTTTGACGACCCGCGCGGCCTGCGCAACTACGACGAGTCGGGCCTGGCGGCCGTGGATGAACTGGTGGGCAGTGGCAAGGCCTTTGCCGCCTTGCACCCTGACTTCTTCAAAAGCGAAGTGGACAAGATCAAGCCCGACGATGTGGGCGCCATGTTTTTCACCTCCGGCACCACCGGCAACCCCAAGGGCGTGGTGCACACCCACAACTCACTGCTGAACCGTGCCAAGGCCGGCGCCGACTTTGACAAGCTGACCCATGCCGAAGAAGTGCTGGCTTACCTGCCCCCGGCCTGGATTGGCCAGAACATTTTTTCCTATGCCCAGTGGCTGGCCTGCGGCTATGTGGTGAACTGCCCCGAGTCGGCCGCCACCGTCACCATCGACCTGAAAGAAGTCGGTCCTACCTATTACTTTGCACCGCCCCGGGTGTTTGAGGGCTTGCTCACCAGCGTGATGATTCGCATGGAAGACGCGGGCGCGCTCAAGCGTCACATGTTCCAGTTTTTCATGCGCGTGGCGCAGCGCGTGGGCCCGGCCCGCATGGACGGCAAGACCCTGTCGCTCACCGACAGCGTGCTGTACGCGCTGGGCAATGTGATGGTGTACGGGCCCCTGCGCAACAACCTGGGGCTCAGCCGGGTGCGCGTGGCCTACACCGCCGGTGAGGCCATTGGCCCTGATTTGTTCTCGTTTTACCGCAGCATTGGGGTCAACCTGAAGCAGCTTTACGGCTCCACCGAAACCGCCGTGTTCGTGTGCCTGCAGCCTGACCACGAAGCCCGTGCCGACACCGTGGGCGTGCCGATTGCAGGCGTTGAAATCAAGCTGGCCGACAACGGCGAAATTCTGGTCAAGTCGCCCGGCTTGCTGAAGGAGTACTTCAAAAACCCCGCCGCCACCGCCGAGGTGCTGACGGCCGACGGCTGGTACCACACCAGTGATGCCGGCTTTTTGGACGCCCACGGCCACCTGAAAATCATTGACCGTGTGAAAGACGTGGGTCGCATCAAGGGTGGGGCCAATGACGGCGCCATGTTTGCACCCAAGTACGTGGAGAACAAGCTCAAATTCTTCCAGCACATCAAGGAAGTAGTGGCCTACGGCGACGGCCGCGACCAGGTGTGCGTGATGATCAACATCGACTTTGACGCCGTGGGCAACTGGGCCGAGCGGCGCAACCTGCCCTATGCCGGTTACACCGACCTGGCGCAAAAGCCCGAGGTCTACCAGCTCATCAAAGAATGTGTGGAGAAGGTCAATGCCGACCTGAGCGCCGACACCTTGCTGGCGGGCTCCCAGGTGAGCCGCTTCCTGGTGCTGCACAAAGAGCTGGACGCCGATGACGGCGAGTTGACCCGCACCAACAAGGTTCGCCGCGGCTTCATTGCCGACAAATACAAGGCCTTGGTGGACGCCTTGTACGAAGGGCGCACCTCGCAGTTCATTGAAACCGTGGTCAAGTTTGAAGATGGCCGCACCGGCAGCGTCAGCGCCACCCTCCGCATTGATGACGCGAAGACCTTCGCGCCCGTAAAGGCAGCAGCATGAGCAAGAAAATTGGTGACGTCATTCTGGACGTTAAAAACATTTCCCTGCGTTTTGGTGGCGTCAAGGCGCTGACCGACATCTCGTTTGATGTGCGCGAGCACGAGGTGCGCGCCATCATCGGGCCCAACGGCGCGGGCAAAAGCTCGATGCTGAACTGCATCAACGGCGTCTACACGCCGCAGCAAGGTTCCATCACCTTCCGCGGCAAAACCTTCAGCCACATGAACAGCCACGCCGTGGCGGTGATGGGCATTGGCCGCACGTTTCAGAACCTGGCGCTGTTCAAGGGCATGAGCGTGATCGACAACATCATGACCGGGCGCAACCTCAAGATCAAAAGCAATCTGCTGATGCAGGCGCTGCGCATTGGCCCCGCCCAGCGCGAGGAAGAAATGCACCGTGAGAAGGTCGAGCACATCATCGACTTTCTGGAAATCCAGGCGTTTCGCAAAACACCGGTGGGCCAGTTGCCTTACGGCCTGCAAAAACGGGTCGACCTGGGCCGCGCGCTGGCCATGGAGCCCCAGGTGCTGCTGCTGGACGAGCCCATGGCCGGCATGAACGTGGAAGAGAAGCAGGACATGTGCCGCTTTGTGCTGGACGTGAATGAGGAGTTTGGCACCACCGTGGTGTTGATTGAGCACGACATGGGCGTGGTCATGGACATCTCTGACCGCGTGGTGGTGCTGGACTACGGCAAGAAGATTGGGGACGGCACCCCCGACGAGGTTCGCAACAACGAAGAAGTGATCAGCGCCTATCTGGGCACGAGCCACTAAGGACATTCAACATGGCATTTTTTCTTGAAACACTGCTGGGCGGCCTGATGGCCGGCATGCTGTATTCGCTGGTGGCGCTGGGCTTTGTGCTGATTTACAAAGCCTCGGG
>CAZLRQ010000121.1:0-4293 GCA_964562035.1 uncultured Rhodoferax sp.
CAGCGGCTGGGCCAGCGATTTGGGTTGCGCGTCATTTTTGCCCACCAATTGGTCCAGGGCAATTTTTTTGACGCGCAGGTCGTTCTCGGCGGCAATTTCCTGGGCAGTGCCCAAGTCGAAGCGGGCTTGTGCTTCACGCGTGTCGGTGATGGTGGCGGTGCCCACCTCAAAATTGCGCTTGGCGGAGGCCAGTTGCTCACCCACCGCAGCTTTTTGGGCTTTGACGAAGGTCAGGGTGTCCACCGCGGCCAGCACGTCGAAGTAGGCCTGGCTAACCCGCACGATGAGGTCTTGGTCGGCGGCTGCCAATTGGGCTTCTGCCAGGTCAACCTGCTTTTTGCCCTGCTCGTAGGTGGCTCGATTGGCTGGGCGGTACAGGGGCTGTGAGGCGCTCAAAGTGGCGCTTTGCGTGTTGTAGTTGCCCTGGTTGGCGGTGGCCAAGGTGTTGTCCAGGTTGGTGGCCGAGGCGCCCATGGACAACCCCACCGTGGGCAAAATGGCCGCTTTGGCCTGGTCTGCCCGCGCCAGCGTGGCGGTGTACTGCGACTTGGCTGATTGGTACGAGGCATCGAAAACGCGCGCTGACTCGTACAGGTCAACCAGGCTTTGCGCCTGCACGGGCACACTGAAAACCGCACCAAGGGCGAGAAGCAGGGGGATCGGACGGAACGATGTCATGGTGGGCCTTTAGGTAGTGTCAGTGGCTCGCTCCGGCAGCACCCCGCGGCGCTCTACCGGGTGGGCTCAGTAGCGGGGAATGGTGGGGTCCAGCTCGGCCGACCAGGCGTTGATGCCGCCAGCGATGTTGGCCACATGCGAGAAGCCCCGGGCTTGCAAAAATGCCGCCACCTGCATGCTGCGGCCACCGTGGTGGCACAGGCAGGCGATGGGTTGCTCGGGGTCCAGCTCTGCCAGCCGCGGCGGAATCACGCCCATGGGGATGGTTAGCAGCGTGAAACCATCGGCCTTGACGCTGGCCACTTGCAGCTCGGAAGGCTCGCGCACATCCAGCACCACTGGCTCACCGTGGGCACGCGCGGACTCAAGCCAGGCGGCCAACTGAGAGGGGCGAACTTGAGCAATCATGGTTTAAAACTTGAAGTGGGAGGGCTCAGGGAAATTCTGCAGGCGCGGCGCCACGGTGTCCCACGGTTGCGTGGTGGTGTAGCTGGTGTCGCTGTGGCGGGTGACCACGGTGGCGCGCATGACGGGCTCGTCACCCACGATGGCCACCAGACGGCCGCCAATTTTGAGTTGTGCCAGCAGGTTTTGCGGCACTTCGGCTACTGAGCCACTCAGAACAATGACGTCAAACGGGGCTTCAGCCGGGGTGCCTTTGGCGCCGTCAAACACGCGAACTTCGGCGTTGGTGATGCCGGCTTTTTGGAGGTTGGCACGCGCCATGTCTGCCAGGGTGGGGTCGATTTCCAGCGAAATCACCCGTTGGGCTTGTTGCGCCAGCAAGGCCGCCATGTAGCCAGAACCAGCACCGATTTCGAGCACTTTCTCCTGGGGTTGAATGGCCGCGTCTTGCAGCAGGCGCGCTTCCAGACGCGGTGCCAGCATGGACTGACCGTGACCCAATGGAATTTCCATGTCGGCGAATGCCAGCGCCTTGTGCGCCAGCGGCACGAAGTCTTCACGTTTGACCACCGACAAAAGGCGCAACACCTCCGCATCCAGCACGTCCCAAGGACGAATTTGCTGTTCGATCATGTTGAAGCGGGCTTGTTCAAAATTCATGGGTGTACTCCAGGGGGTATGTTAACCGATAGACGCAATGCCTCGGATTTTACCCGGCAGTGTTGGGACTTACGGGGCCGTTGGCCTTCGATGAGCCCGCCTCCGGTGGCGCGACACGCAAACCATTCAGGATGTTGTCGAGTTGGACTGCCAGGTAGTCTTCGGGCACCAATTGGGTCTTTGCCTCACAGCAGTGGCCCCAGGAGTGCTTCCACATGGCCAGAAAAAGTAGGGGTGCCATCACCACGTAAACCCCGTAGCGCGGGTCAATGGGGCGAAACTCGCCGCGGTCCATGCCGCGCTGCAGCACGCGTTCAATCAGCGCATTGCCGGGTTGAATGACTTCTTGCTGGTAAAAAGCCGCCAGTTCAGGAAAGTTGCGCGCTTCGCTCATCATGAGCTTGGAGATGCCGGCGGCCTTGGTGGCGCCAATCTGCGTCCACCAGGTGTGCACGCAGTAGCGCAACAGGTCGGCAGAGCTGCCTTGATAACGCTCCATTTCAGCACCCCATTCGGCGAAGTGACCCGAAATGGATTCACGCACCACCGCCTTGAACAAGGCTTCCTTGTTGCTGTAGTACAAAAACAGCGTACCTTTGGAAACCCCCGCCAGCTTGGCAACCTCTTCGGCCCGGGTCGCGGCAAAACCTTTTTCAATGAAGAGATCCAGCGCGGCGTCGAGCAGTTCGCGCGGTCGGGCTTCCTTGCGGCGTTCGCGCCGGCTGGGTACTGCGGTCTCAGGGGCGTGGGTTGATGAAGCAGAGGGCATGAAATTAATGACTAATGGGTTATTAATGTAGGGCTGGTGCGATGGGCTGTCAATTCATGTGGCCATGTGTTTGTCTTGCCTCGGGGCCGCGCCGGATGCGGCAGACTGGACAATAGTTAGCAACATATTTGGAGATTGCCATGACCGATTCGTTGGAAACCATCACGCTGGGTGGGGGGTGTTTTTGGTGCACCGAGGCTGTGTATGTGGGGGTGAAGGGCGTCGTGGATGTGGAAAGCGGCTACTGCAATGGCCACACGCTGCAGCCCAGCTACGAGCAGGTTTGCACGGGCGCGACCGGCCACAACGAAGTGGTGAAACTGGTGTTTGACCCGGCCCAGATCAGCTTGCGCGAAATTCTGGAAATTTTCTTCGTCATTCACGACCCGACCACGCTGAACCGGCAAGGCAATGACAGTGGCACGCAGTACCGCAGCGGCATTTATTACAGCCACCCTGAACAAGCCCAAGTGGCCCAGGCGGTGATGGCCGAGATGGCCCAAAGCGGTATTGACGAGCGCCCGTTGGTGACGGAAGTGCTGCCCTTGGCCAACTACTCGCCCGCTGAGGACTACCACCAGGACTTTTTTGCCAACCACCCCAACCAGGGTTATTGCATGGCCGTGGCCGCGCCCAAGGTGGCCAAGTTCCGCAAGACCTTTGCACGGTTGGCGAAGTAGCGCTGCGCTGGGTGTGCCGCGGTTAAAAGCCCCGGGCCGTGCCCGGTCCGAGCTGTCAGGTGCCGTTCAAGACCAGTTCAAAACGGTGATGGTGAGCTGCAAAACCGTGGCAAATGCCACCCACAGCAGGTACGGCAGGTTGGCATAAGCGACCCAGCGGATTCGGGGCCAGATGGCCACCAGCGCCCACACCAGCGTGCCCAGCACCAGCAAGATGTCGGCGCTGGCCAGCCCGTTGTTTTTCAATCCAAATTGAATCGGGGTGTAGGCGGCGTTGAACAGCAGGTTCAACACAAATGGCAAGAGCGTGGTCCAGGGCAACTGGCGTCGCACGGTTTGCCACAGCACATAGCCAAAACTGATGGCAATGATCAGATACAGCACCGCCCACACCGGGCCAAAAATCCAGGCGGGGGGCGCGAAGGCGGGTTTGATGAGTTGCGCGTACCAGGCCGCGCTGCTGAGAGAGTCCATTGAGTGTTGTGAGTGAAGGTGGCAAGGCCTCGTTTGTAGCATTGGTGGTAGTGCCCGGGGACGGGGTCAGGTCAGGGCGGCTGTTTGCGAATCCGCAAAATTGCGGGAACTCGACTTGATCCGGTGGGGGGCGAGCGCTAGTCTTGGGCGTGTTGCCATCAGGCTGTGCTTGGCTGGCCAAACCCTGGAGAGACATGAGCCATGAAAAACGTCGCACATCCTGTCAAACCGGCTGCCAAATTGCTGGCGCTGCTGCCTTTGCTGGCCTTGAGCGCCTGCGCCAACCTTGGGTTGCCGACGGGCACCACCACGTCGACCCCTACAGCGCCCCCACAGGCGACCTCGACGGGCACCATTTACACCGGCTATGGCGTCGTGCAAGCCATTGAGTTGGTCAAGTTGGACCGCAGCGCTTTGGGCGTGGGAACGATCGCCGGTGCCGTGGTGGGCGGTCTGGTGGGAAGCCAGGTGGGCAGCGGCTCGGGCAAGACCGCGGCGACGGTGCTGGGTGCGGCCGGCGGTGCTTACCTGGGGCACGAGATGGAGAAGCAAGGCCAAGCGCAGCTTGACGCCTACAAATTCATCATTCGCATGCAGGACGGCACGCTGCAAACCGTCACCCAAGCC
>CAZLRQ010000121.1:4393-7679 GCA_964562035.1 uncultured Rhodoferax sp.
GTAGCCGGCGGATTTGGCCAGCTTTTGGGCCCAGGGCTCAAAGCCCAGGCCGTTGATGACCAGCACTTTGGCTTGCAGCAGGTTTTTGGCGTCAGCGGGTTTGGGTTCAAACACATGGGCGTCTTCGTTGGCGCCCACCAGGGTGGTCACCGTGACGCGGTCGCCACCCACGGTTTGCACCAGGTCGCCCAAAATGCTGAAGCTGGCGGTGACCGGCAGTTTGTTGGCCGCTGCCGCGCTGGCAGGCAGCAGGCAGTGCGCCGCCAGAACCAGCGGTGCCCAGAGTTGACGTGAAAAGCGATGCATGAAAAACCTCGGCGTAGTGAAGAAAGAGGATCAGCTTGGGCTGGCCGCAAGGCACGGCGCCGGCGCAAAAAAGGGGTGAACAGGGGGAGTGGCCACTCAGGCCACCCGGTGCCGCGTGGCCCACAGGCGGGGCAGCCAGCCGCCCGGCGCCAACAGCAGCGACACAAAATACAAAGCCCCGGCACAGCCAATGATGGTGGGGCCCGAGGGCGTGTCCAGGTGGTAGGACAGCACCAAGCCAAAGTAGCCGGCCAACAGGGCTTGCGCGCTGGCGTTGAGCAGTTGGGCGGGCAGGGTGTCATGCCACAGGCGGGCAGAGACGGCCGGCAGCATCATCAGCCCCACGGCCATGAGCGTGCCCAGCGTTTGAAAGCCGGCCACCAGATTGATCACCACAAGCATCAAAAAGATTTGCTGCCAGACCCAGCCGCCGCCTTGCCCACCCGCCTGGCCGCGCCGGCCTGAAGCGGCCAGAAACACGGCGTCAAAGCTCTCCAGCACCAGCCCGCGGTACAGCAGCGCCAAGGCCAGCAGGCTCACGCTCGCGACCGAGGCCACCAGCAGCAAACCCGCCTCATCCACGCCCAGCGCGCTGCCAAACAAGATGTGCAGCAAGTCCAGTTGCGTGCCTTGGCGCGAGATCAGCGTCACGCCCAGCGCCAGTGCCACCAGGTAAATGGCGGCCAGGCTGGCATCTTCTTTCAGCGTGGTGAAGCGGCTCACCAGCCCGGCTACGGCGGCCACCAGCATGCCGGCCAGCACACCACCGGCGGCCATGGCCGGCAGGGACAAGCCAAACAGCATGAAGCCCACCGCCACCCCCGGCAGCACGGCATGGCTCAGCGCATCGCCCAGCAGACTCATGCGCCGCAGCGTCAAAAACACACCCAGGGGGGCAGCGCTCAAGGACAACGCAGCGGTGGCCACCAGCGCCCGGCGCATGAAGGCGAACTCGGCAAAGGGGCTGACCAACAGGTCCAACAGAGCTTGCATCAGGCTCATGCAGCGCTCCCGGCCGCTGTGCGGGTTGCACTGCGGGTGTTTGGCAATGGGGTGTCGATGTCGCACATTTCAGCGTCCTCGTCCCAGGCCTCGGCCAGCGTGCGGGCCTGGCGCAGATTTGGCTCGGTCATCACATCGGCGGTGTCGCCCCAGGCCACCAGCTCGCGTGCCAGCAGCAATGTTTGCGGAAAATGCGTGCGCACCTGGGTGTCGTCGTGCAGCACGGCAATCACGGTGCGTTGCTCTTGATGCCAGTGCTGAATCAGCCCCAGCAGCGCGGTAGTGGTCTTGCTGTCCATGGCATTGAACGGCTCGTCCAGCAAAATCAGTTGCGCGTCCTGCACCAGCAGGCGGGCAAACAGCACCCTTTGGAATTGCCCGCTGGAGAGTGAGTTCAAGGGCCGGCGCTCAAACCCTGCCAGCCCCACCGCCTGCAGCGCCGCCAACACCTGCTCGTTTTGTGCAGTCGTGACACCGCCCCAGGCCCCTGATTGCGGCCAAAAGCCCAGCAGCACGCAGTCTTGCACCGTCATGGGGAATCCCCGGTCAATCTCGGCCACCTGCGGCAAATAGGCCATGCGGCTGCGGGGCGTGGTCACGGTCAGTTGTCCCCCGGCCCGGGGTAGCAGCCCCATGATGCTCTTGAGTAGCGTGCTTTTGCCCGAGCCATTCGGCCCCACCACCGCAGTGAGCGAGCCCGCAGCAAAGTGCCCGCTGATGTGGTGCAGTGCCGGGTGCTGGCGGTAGCTCACCGTCAGGTTGTCCAGCGTGACCAAGGGCTCGCTCTGTAGGTGTCCCACCATTACCAAGTGCCCCAGTCGCCGCCGTTGGCCCAACCCACTGCCAGCCACAGCAACAGCACGGCCGGCATGACGGCCAACACCCGGCGCCAGGCGGGCCAGGCCAGCACACTGAGGTTTCTTTTGATCCGGGGTGGTTGCGGGCGTGGCATGGTGTGTGGGGTTTTGCAGGGAAAGAGGCTCGGGGTGGGTGTGGTGTTGCGGTAATAATGCAACCCGGTTGCGCTAGATTCTATTGCAACTTGATTGCGATTAATTAATTTAGCAACTGAGTTGCGCTAATATTTAAACTAGCCGTTTTGCCAAACGCCCAAGCCAGGACGCCCATGACCTCCACCACTGCTTTGCCGCGCACCGACCCTGCCGCCAGCCCCTCGGCACTCACGCTAGGCGACCCGATTGACGCCCTGTTGCAGGCGCACGGCCTGCGCCGCACCCATGCCGCGCGGCTGGTGCTGGGTTGGCTGCTGGCCCACCCTGACACCAGTTACACCCACGCCCAGTTGCAGGCCGCCTTGACCGATGACAGTGCGGTGGCGCTGGACCGCGTGACCTTGTACCGCCTGATTGACCGCCTCACCCAGGTGGGCTTGCTGCTGTGCCGGGTGGACGCCAACCGCGTGCGCCGCTACCAGGCCATGCCCACCAGCGTGCACGCCATTCCCCACTTTGAGTGCCAAAGCTGCCACCGCGACAGCCCCTTGAGCGGCGCGCTGCAAGCCAACGCGCTGGACTTGGAGCGTGCCGCCCAGACCGCGCTGGAGGCCCTCAAGGCCCTGGGCTACCAGGGCATGAGCATGGACTTTGCCGTGCGCGGCGTGTGCGTTGATTGCGCCACCAGCAGCCCGCAGACGAGCGGCACACCCGCGTGATCCAGACCCGCCAACTCAGTTACCGCTACCCGGGCGGCCCCATGCTGGTGTTTCCGGATGTGGACGTGCCGCAAGGCGCGGTGCTGCGGGTCAGCGGCCCCTCGGGGTGTGGCAAATCCACCTGGCTGGCGCTGGTGGCGGGCCTGGTGGCGCCCACCGCAGGCACCTTGACCGTGGCGGGCCAGGCACTGGCTGCTTTGAGCGGCCGGGCGGTAGACGCGTGGCGAGCAAGTGCAATCGGATTTTTGCCGCAGCAACTGCACCTGAGTGCCGCGCTCACCGTGCAGCAAAACCTGGCAGTGGCCC
>CAZLRQ010000122.1:0-7586 GCA_964562035.1 uncultured Rhodoferax sp.
CATCACCACCCAGATCGGCATGTTCAGCTACTCCGGCCTGAGCAAAGACCAAATGATCCGCCTGCGCAGCGAGTTTGGTGTGTACGGCACCGACACGGGTCGCATGTGCGTGGCAGCGCTGAACAGCAAAAACATCGACTACGTCTGCGCCGCTATTGCCAAGGTCGTCTGAGCCACTGGCGGCTGAGCCAACGGGCCCACCGGTGATCACGCTCAACATCATCGGTTGCGGCCGTGTTGGCCGCACGCTGGCCTGGCTTTGGCAGGCGCATGGCACTTTGGAGGTGCAAGACGTGCTCACGCGGTCGGCATCCTCCGCCAGTGACGCCATCGCGTTCACAGGTGCGGGGCGGGCGGTTGGCAATCTGGAAGAAATGCGGCCTGCCGATATTTGGATGCTGGCCGTTCCAGACCGCGAGATTGCGCGCATGGCGCATCAGCTCGCGCAAAGCGTTCACCCACAATCGACTGCCATCGTCTTTCATTGCAGCGGCGCGTTGGGGTCTGATGCCCTGACAGCGCTGGAAAACGGCAACTGGCAAATCGCCAGTGCGCACTGCCTGCTCAGCTTTGCCAGCCCCGCCACGGCCGTGACGCAGTTTGAGGGCACACCTTGCGCCCTGGAAGGTAAAGCGCTGGCCACGCAAGTGCTGGCGCCGGTTTTTGAACAAATAGGTGCGCGCTGCTTCGCGCTGGCCGCCAAAGACAAACTGCTGTACCACGCTGGCGCGGTGTTTGCGACCAATTTTCTGCCCGTGCTGCAGTCGGTGGCGCAGCAGTTGTGGCGTGACAGCGGCATGCCAGCGGACCTGGTGCCCACACTGCAAGCCACGTTGCTGAAAAACGCCGTGGACAACCTGCTCGCATTGGGGCCCACAGGTGCGCTCACCGGCCCGGCCGCCCGGGGTGACCTGGCCCTGGTCCAACAACAAGGCCAGGCCGTGACCGATTGGGATGAGACAGCAGGTGCCGCCTACCGGGCGCTGAGCCAGCTCGCGACCCGATTGGCCGCACACCCAGTCACTCCGACAGAACAATAGTCGCTACTTAATAGATAGCTACCTAAGCAAAGCCAGCGCGGGATAGAGGCCTAAATAGCTTATAAACCAGTGTCAATCAGCCTGCCATGACCGTCCGTCCATAAAGGCTGCATCAGGGTTTAACCGCAGTACCCGCCTAAGCAAAACCATGGTTTTTCATTTATAAAGTCAAGTTGCCTGATTTATTGCAACTAATTTAAGTCTGGCTTGCGAAATGTCGATGTACCGGCCCCCAAAGTTGGGGTGTCATTGAAAGCGCAAACAAAGGCATAGCTGTTATATTGCACTGCAACATTTTCAGAAAGTGAACTCACCGTGCTCTACCAACTCTACGAAGCTCAACGTTCCTTGATGGAGCCGCTCACTGATATGGCTCAATCGGCGGCCAAGGCGTACGGCAACCGTTTGTCACCCTTCGGCAACAGCCCGTTTGCCCAGCGTATTTCAGCGGGCTACGACCTGATGCACCGCTTGGGTAAAGACTACGTCAAACCCGAATTTGGCCTGCGCACCATTGATGTGGATGGCGTAGGCATTGCCATCCACGAGCGCATCGAGATCGACAAACCTTTCTGTGAACTGCGTCGCTTCAAACGCTTCAGCGACGACCAGGCCACCTTGGGCAAGCTCAAGGGTCAGCCCGCCGTGCTGATCGTGGCGCCACTGTCGGGGCACTACGCCACGCTCTTGCGCGACACGGTCAAGACCATGCTCAAGGACCACAAGGTCTACATCACCGACTGGAAAAACGCGCGTCTGGTGCCAGTCTCCGAGGGCGAATTCCACCTGGACGACTACGTCAATTACGTACAGGAGTTCATTCGCCACCTGCAGGGCATCTACGGCAACTGCCATGTGGTCAGCGTGTGCCAGCCCACCGTGCCGGTGTTGGCGGCCGTGTCGCTGATGGCCAGCCGCGGTGAGGTTACGCCCCTGAGCATGACCATGATGGGCGGCCCTATTGATGCCCGAAAATCACCCACGGCGGTCAACAACCTGGCCATGAACAAAGGCATCGACTGGTTCGAGAACAACGTGATTTACCGCGTGCCCAGCAACTTCCCCGGTGCTGGCCGCCTGGTCTACCCGGGCTTTTTGCAGCACACCGGTTTCGTGGCCATGAACCCCAGCAACCATGCCAAGAGTCATTACGACTACTTTAAAGACATGATCAAGGGCGACGACGCCAGCACCGAGGCGCACCGCAAGTTCTATGACGAGTACAACGCCGTGCTGGACATGGACGCCAACTACTACCTGGAAACCATCAAAGTGGTGTTTCAGGAGTACAACCTGGTCAACGGTACCTGGGACGTAAAAGGGGTGGACGGTCAGGTCGAGCGGGTTCGGCCCCAGGACATCACCACCACAGCCCTGTTCTCCGTCGAGGGTGAGCTGGACGACATCTCGGGCTCGGGCCAAACCGAAGCCGTGCACAGCATTTGCAGTGGCGTGGTGACCGAGGAGCGCAGACACCTTGAAGTGCCGGGTGCGGGCCACTACGGTATTTTCAGCGGCCGCCGCTGGCGCGAGGTGGTGTACCCCGAGGTGAAAGCCTTCATCATGAAGCAGCAGGCAACCCTGACCGCACAAAGCAAAGACAAGCCCAAAGCGGCTGCAGCGCCTGAGGTTGAAGCAGCTGTGGCTGCGCCATCAGAGCCCCCACCTGTGGTGAGCGCTGAGACTGCAGTGGCCAAGCCGGCATCTGCGCCTGCGGCAAAAAAGGCCATCCGCAAAAAGTGACCGATTCCCTGGCGACACGCGTGCTGGCGGCTTTGCCGCAAACCCAATGCACGCGCTGTGGTTTCCCTGACTGCGCCGCTTACGCAAACGCAGTCGTACAGGGCGCCGCAGGCATCAACCAATGTCCACCGGGTGGCGCAGAGGGAGTCAAGCGCCTGGCCGCCATCACAGGCCAGCCGGTCACGGCACTGAACCCGGCGCATGGCGAAGAAGGCCCCCGAACCGTGGCCTTCATTGACGAGGACTGGTGCATTGGTTGCACACTGTGCATCAAGGTCTGTCCAACCGATGCCATCATGGGCAGCAACAAAGTCATGCACACTGTGCTGGAACCTTATTGCACAGGCTGTGAACTGTGTTTACCGGTGTGTCCGGTGGACTGCATTGTTCTGGAAACAGCTACCCCGGGTTTGACGGGCTGGGCAGCGTGGTCTGAGCCCTTGGCCTTGCAGGCGCGCGTGCGCTATGAGTTCAATAGCTACAGACGCAACAGGGACAAGGGCGAGAACGATAAAAGGCTTGAAGCCAAAGCCTTGCTGAAACTGTCGGACCTGGCCAATCACTCCCAACACACTGATCCGGTGGTGCTGGACAAAAAACGAGCGGTCATTGAAGCGGCGCTGGCCGCGGCCCGGGCCAAACGCCAGGCGTTGACGGGCCAGTAAATTCGAGGCGGGCCTGCCAGCCCAACCTCAACGCTCAGGGCACAACGAGGTCTTTGTACACACCGCATCCCAGATAAACGTCGTCCAGCTGCATGACGTAGGACATTTTGGTCTGGATGCGTCCGTTGGCCGGGTTGGTGATGTCGTATTCCACCCACCCGGATTCCTGGCTGGCCTGCGCCACGATCGCATCCAGCAACCATTGCCCGTCAATGCCGGCGATGTCTTGCACCCGGGTTCCCACCTTCGCTTGGTTGCCTGCAAAAGCCAGGTAGGCCCCCTGGCTGTCCAGTGCAAACACATACATATCGCGGTCATGAAAGCCACTTTCAGGCCTTGTCAAATCACGCAAAAATGCATCGCGCGACGCACACTGACGACGATAGGCTTGCGCGCGCTCCACCAAAGCCAGCGCTTCGTCCGCCGTGCCTTGCTGAAGCTGGAAACCTTCGACCAGACCCGACAGGGTGGAGGCACGCAACTCCAGATCAGTGGCTTGGGCGACGGCACGCTCCACCATGGCCGCGTTTTGCTGGGTGATTTCGTCAAGTTGGCGCACGGCCGAGGTAATTTCGGTCAGGCTGGCGCTTTGTTCCACACTGGAAGCGGACAGCTGCGACAGGCTGCCCGCCACACCACGGATGCCATCCACAATCTGGACGATGTTGTCGCCGGCCGAACGGATCTGCAGCACGCCGGTAGCCACTTGCGCCGAAGACGCCCCGATGAGTTGGCGAATCTCCTTGGCCGAGGCTGCCGAGCGTTGCGCCAGGGTGCGCACCTCGCCTGCCACCACCGCAAATCCCCGCCCTGACTCGCCCGCCCGGGCCGCCTCCACGGCGGCATTGAGCGCCAGAATATTGGTTTGAAACGCGAGGCCATCAATCACACCCACAATCTCATCCATGCGCCGGGTGCTGGTCTGGATGGCTTCTACCGACCCGATCGCCTCGGTCATGGCCTGCGCGCCATGTTCGGCCACGTCCCGCACACCACGCGCGGTGGCGTCAGACTGCAAGGCCGTTCGGGCGTTGCCGCCCACGGTACTGGCCAGTTCTTCCACGCTGGCTGCCGTCTGTTCCAGATTGGCCGCCTGTTGCTCGGTGCGGTCTGACAAAGCCCGGTTGCCATTGACCAAGCTGGCGCCGGCATGGGCTACCAGCGCCGAGTTGCTGCGCACACTGGCCACCATGGCAGACAACTTGTTCACCATGCCATGCATCGCCGTGGACATGTCAGACAACTCGTCTTTTCCGGTGATGCGCACCCGGTGGCGCAAATTGCCGTCGGCCGTTTGCTCCATGAACATCAAGACCTGACGCAAATCAGCCATAAAGCTGCGGTGAAACGCCAGCATGAAATACAACATGGCCAGCACCCCGAGCAAACTCCCCAGCGCCGTCAGCCATATAGCGCGGGTCAGGCTGACAAGCCGGGCCTCAAGACGTTGCGTAATACTGGCAATGGCAGAGCGCTGATAAGCGCTGACTGCGGCCATGGACTGGGTGCCTTGTGTAAAAAATGCTTGCGGGGCGCCGGTTGCCGCGCCGCTCACAAAACGCTCCCGGGCCAGTGTGATGAATGCGGCGGTTGACACCAGTGCGCTGTCCCCCGCGGGGTCCACCACACCAAAATCACGCATCATGGCTCGGGCGTATTGCACATCCTTCAAAAACTGATCTGCCGCCTCAAGCTGGGTCTGCAAGCGAACCACACCCGCCTCGTCCATTACAGGCTGACTCAGCAAGCCAGCACCCTGGCCACGCAATTTTCCCAGCAGTTCGTTCCAGGGCAAGGTGCGCGACACCACCATGTCCATGAGCAGGTAAGTGGCCGGATCCGGCTCAAACAAAAGACTGGACTCGTTGGCCAGTCCATACGTGAAACGGGTCAAATCATCGATCAATGCTGTGTGCAGAGCAAAACTGGCTTGAGGCGACTTGCCCTCCAGCGCCGACACCAGCGCATCCACCTTGGTGCGCTGATCAGTCCAGGACTTCAAGTTAAATGGCGCGAGCGATGAGGCAAACCGGGCATCCAATGCCTCGCGCGCCTGACGCAGGGCAACGCGCGTCGCATCGCGATCCGTCTGTGCTGCCGTGTTGCCTGACAGCACCATATTAGTCTGCCCCCGGTGGGTCTGAAGCTGCCGAATCAACTCGGTGCTGGAGCTGACCAGCGCGATGCCTTCAAGCTCTGCGCGGGTGATGGCAAGATCTCGGCTTTGGGCCGAGAAGAGCTGCACCAACACCATCAGCATGGGCAGCAGCAGCACCAATGTCAGCAAGCTGAGTTTGGTGGCAAAGCGCATTTTGCGCATCACCCACATACCTGGAAAAAAGAAACTATTCAAGTTCACGGCCAACGCTCCGTATGTTTTTTTCCAAGTATGTGCTGCAAAACCTCTTCAAAAATTACAAAAATCTAAAAATTCACTCCGTGAAAACCCTTGGCGTTCAGCCCGTCAAACAGACAAGGCCTGCACAATCTCGGGGGGCGCCTGAACCAGCTCAATCAGTACGCCCTCCCCGGCAATTGGAAACTCTTCATTGGCTTTGGGGTGCAAAAAGCAGATGTCAAACCCTGCCGCTCCCGGGCGGATGCCGCCCGGCGCGAAGCGCACGCCCTTGGCCGTCAACCACGCCACGGCTTTGGGCAGGTCGTCAATCCACAAACCCACATGGTTCAGCGGCGTGGTGTGCACGGCAGGCTTTTTGTCCAGGTCCAGCGGCTGCATCAAGTCGACTTCCACCTTGAACGGGCCGCTGCCCATGCTGCAAATGTCCTCATCCACGTTTTCCCGCTCGCTCTTGAAGGTACCCGTCACCTCCAGGCCCAGCATGTCGACCCAGAGCGCCTTCAGGCGGGTCTTGTCAGTGCCGCCGATGGCAATTTGCTGGATGCCCAGCACTTTGAAAGGGCGCGTCATTTATACGAACTCCACAATCGGCTGGTCCACCGTCAGGCTCTCGCCTTTGGCTGCCAGTACTTTGCCCACCACGCCATCGGCGGTGGCAAACAGCACGTTTTCCATCTTCATGGCTTCGATCACGGCCACGCGCTCGCCGGCCTGCACTTTTTGGCCCGGCTGTACCGCCACCTCCACCAGCAAACCCGGCATGGGCGACAACACGTAGCGGCTCATGTCAGGCGGCGCCTTGTAGGGCATGAGGGCATGCAAGGCCGCCGCACGCGGCGACAGCACCAGAGCGTCAATCTGGGTGCCGTTGTGCGACACACGAATGGCCAGCGGATTTTTGAAAGTGAGGTTGCCGCGCTCCACCTGCGCGGTGAACGGTTCGCCGTTGCAGGTGCCCGCAATGCGCACATCACCCAGGCGATAATTGCTACACAACTTATAGCTATTGGCGCCCACTGTGATTAGGCTAGAGCCTGTTTTGACATCAAACTCGGTCACCGACACCGGGGTCTGGGTCGTGGCGCCCTGGTGACCCAGGGTGACCACCACAAAGTCTTCACCGACCTCAATCTCATGGCCTTCCATCTGGCCGCTGATGGCGGTGGCGCGGTTGCGGAACTTGCGGTTCACAAACGCCGCCAAGGCCACCAGCAAATCAGCGTCGTCGTGGGGCACGTCTTCGGCGCGGAAACCCTGCGAATAATTCTCGGCAATGAAACCGGTGTTGAAATCGCCCGCCACAAACTTGGGGTGGGCCAACAGCGCCGCCTGGAACGGGATGTTGCTGCTCACACCACGAATGACAAAGCCGTTGAGCGCCTCGCGCATTTTGGCAATCGCCTCCAGCCGGTCCTTGCCGTGCACGATCAGCTTGGCAATCATCGAGTCGTAAAACATCGGAATCTCGCCACCGTCTTGCACGCCGGTGTCCACGCGCACGCCGTGCCACTGGGTGGTGTCGGCCGCAAACATGGTCTCCTGCGGAGGCTGAAAACGTACGAGCCGCCCAGTGGAGGGCAAGAAACCGCGGAACGGGTCTTCGGCGTTGATGCGGCACTCCATGGCCCAGCCGTCACGCTTCACATCTTCCTGCTTCAGGGGCAGCGCCTCGCCAGCAGCCACGCGAATCATCAGTTCCACCAGGTCCAGCCCGGTGATGCACTCGGTCACCGGGTGCTCCACCTGCAGGCGGGTGTTCATTTCCAGAAAGTAGAAGCT
>CAZLRQ010000123.1:0-7583 GCA_964562035.1 uncultured Rhodoferax sp.
AACCACCGCACCCTTTACCCAACTTTGGGCACTTTGGGTGACCGGACATTCGTGCAACTGGCCAGCACCACCCAATGCCTTGAATGACCCGTGACGCATTTCCTCCTGCTTTTCATCATCTACGCCGCCTTCATCAGCCTGGGTCTGCCCGATGGGGTGCTGGGCGTGGCCTGGCCGGCCATGCGCAACAGCCTGGGGCAGCCGCTGGCGGCGGTCGGCCTGATCACGCTGGTGCTGACCGTCAGCTCTGCGGCTTCCGGGTTTTTCAGTGGCCGGGTGATTGCACGTCTTGGTACCGGCCCAGTGGTGATGCTCAGCGGCCTCATGACTGGTCTGGCCTTGCTGGGGTTTGCCTGGGCGCCTGCCCTGGGCTGGCTGCTGTTGCTCACGGTTCCGCTAGGCCTGGGCGCGGGCGCCGTGGACGCCGCCCTGAACCATTTTGTGGCTGCGCACTACTCCTCGCGCCACATGAACTGGTTGCACGGCTTTTGGGGCGTAGGCGCCACACTGGGGCCCGTGCTGATGGGCCTGGCCCTGGCAGGCACGGCCGGCTGGGCTGGCGGCTACCAGACAATTGCACTGATCCAGCTCAGTCTGGCAGCACTGCTGTTGCTGGCGCTGCCCCTGTGGCACCGCCACCATGCCGCAGCCGCCGAGGCGCCAACACCTGCCGCGTCGCCGGTCAGCTTCAAACCGGTGAGCGCAAGCGCGCTGTGGTTGGCGCCGCTGGCTTTTTTGCTCTACGTTGCGGCTGAAATGGGCACCGGCCTGTGGGCGGCCAGCATCTTGGTGGGCGACAGGCAGTTGAGCGCAGCCACTGCAGGGCTGTGGGTTTCGGTGTTTTATGGCGCCATCACTGCGGGCCGCTTTGGGGTCGGACTTGTCGCCAACCGGCTGGGCAACCGGCGTTTGGTGCGCGTTGGGGTGGCAGTGGCAACCGTGGGCGCAACGCTGTTTTCGGTGCCCCACTTGCCGTCGGCCCTGTCTTTGGTCGGGCTGCTGTTGATGGGTTTGGGCTGCGCCCCGGTTTATCCATCGCTGATGCATGAGACCGCAAAACGCTTTCCACCCGACGTCGCGCGGCGGGTCATCGGGCGACAAATTGGCTTCTCGTATATCGGAGGGGCGCTGCTGCCTGGCGCCTGCGGTTTACTGGCCAGTCTGGCCGGGTTGGGAGCCATCATGCCCGTGATGGTGGGCCTCTTGCTAGCATTGCTCCTGGTCACGACTTGTCTTGATCGCCTGACTTGAGGCCGCTGGCGCCGTTCAATGTCTAACTAACTAAAATGCAAAGCTTTCCCGCCGCACCGTTCGCCCTATGACTACCAGCCCCCCTGACCGCCCCGTTCGCTCGCAATTTGAGGACTTCATGCGCCACGTGGACAGCCTGGGCGTGTTCAAAGCCGACCGCACCGGCACCGGCACCAAAAGCGTGTTTGGCTACCAAATGCGTTTTGACCTGAATGAAGGCTTCCCGCTAGTGACCACCAAAAAGGTGCATCTGCGCTCCATCATTCAGGAACTGCTCTGGTTCCTGACCGGCTCCAGCAACAACCACTGGCTCAAAGACCGCGGCGTGTCCATCTGGGACGAGTGGGCCAACCCTGAAACCGGCGACCTCGGCCCGGTCTACGGTGTGCAATGGCGCAGTTGGCCCACGCCAGACGGCGGGCACATTGACCAGATCGCCGAGGTCATCAAGACCCTGAAAACCAACCCCGACTCACGCCGCATCATCGTCAGCGCCTGGAACGTGGCCGATCTGGACAAAATGGCGCTCATGCCCTGCCATGCGTTTTTTCAGTTTTACGTGGCGCCGGCCACCGCGCCCGGCGAAAAAGGCCGCCTGAGTTGCCAGTTGTACCAGCGCAGCGCCGACATCTTTTTGGGTGTGCCCTTCAACATTGCCAGCTACGCCCTGCTCACCCACATGGTGGCGCAACAGTGCGACCTGGACGTGGGCGAGTTTATTTGGACGGGCGGCGACTGCCACATCTACAGCAACCACGCCGAGCAGGTGGCGCTGCAACTGAGCCGCGCCCCCCTGGCCTACCCCACGCTCCATATCAAGCGCCGACCCGCGTCGATCTTTGAGTATGAATACGACGACTTTGAGGTCTTGGGCTACGAATGCCACCCCGCCATCAAAGCCCCCGTGGCGGTCTGAATGGCACTGCACCTGATCTTTGCCCGCGCCGCCAACGGCGTCATCGGCCTGAACAACACCCTGCCCTGGCACTTGCCCGAAGACCTGGCGCACTTCAAGCGCACCACTTTGGGTTGCCCCGTGATCATGGGTCGCAAAACCTGGGATTCACTGCCACCCAAATTTCGCCCGCTGCCCGGTCGGCTCAACGTGGTGGTCACGCGCCAAGCCGACTGGCAAGCCCCCGGCGCGCTGTGCGCCCACTCACTGCCCGAGGCCATGGCGCTGTGCCCGCCAGGCAGCGACGCCTGGGTGATTGGCGGTGCCGAGGTGTACGCGCAGGCCCTGCCACTGGCCAGCAGCGCCGTGGTGACCGAAATTGACGCGGATTACGAAGGCGATGCCTTTGCCCCGGTTTTTGGCCCGGCGTGGACCGAAATCGCACGCGAGCCCCTGGTCGCTGCCAATGGCTTGCGTTTCAGTTTTGTCACTTACCGACAAGACCTGCAGCGCCAAAACCCTTAAAAATATATAGCACTTAACGCTTACTGGATAAGGGCTAGAGCCCTATTTGACTATGAAACTTGCCACCTGGAATGTCAACTCTCTGACCGTGCGCCTGCCGCAGGTGCTGGACTGGCTGATCGCCAACCCGGTCGATGTGCTGGTGCTGCAAGAACTCAAAATGACGGACGACAAATTTCCGTTTGAGGCCTTCACACAGGCCGGCTACCACGCGCAGTGCTTCGGTCAAAAGACCTACAACGGCGTGGCGCTGCTCTCCAAAACGCCCCCCGACAACGTTGTCAAAAACATTCCCGGCTTTGACGACGACATGGCGCGCGTCATCAGCGGCACGGTGAATGGCGTGCGGGTCATCGGTGCGTATTTTCCCAACGGGCAAGAACCCGGCAGCGACAAGTTTGAGTACAAGATGGCCTGGCTCAAGGGGCTGCGCGACTGGGTCAAAGCTGAGCTGGTGACTCACCCCAACTTGGTGCTGATGGGTGACTACAACATCACCTTTGACGACGCCGATGTGTGGGACCCGGTCGGGTTGCAAGACACCATTCACTGCACGGAAGAAGAGCGCTACCACCTGCGCGCACTGATCGCCTTGGGCCTGCACGACGCCTACCGACTGTTTGACTACCCCGAGAAAAGCTTTTCCTGGTGGGACTACCGCAACTTTGCATTCCCGCGCAACCGCGGCATGCGCATTGACCACATTCTGGTCAGCCATGCGCTCAAGCCACTGGTCACCGCCTGCGTGATTGACAAGGTGCCGCGCAAAAATGAGCGCCCCAGTGACCATGCCCCGGTGGTGGTGGAACTGGCTCTGCCCAGCCAGTCCTAGCGACTGGCCAACCTGCCTGAATCGCTATAAATAAAATAGCTATTCAGGCAGGCTGAATAAGGGCTAGAGCCCTATTTGGCACTTAAATTACTCCAACCCCAGTTCCTGAATCTTGCGCGTGATGGTATTGCGCCCAATGCCCAGCTTCTGCGCCGCCTCAATGCGACGACCGCGGGTGGCAGTCAGCGCGGTCAAGATGAGCCGAGACTCAAAACGCCGTGTCAGCTCGTCCCAAATGTCATGCCGGTCGGTGGCCAGCAAGGCAATGGCATCCGCCTCCAGACCCAGCTCCCAGCCGGCCGCCATGACCGGTACCAGCGGCTCAGCATGTGACGTGGATTCCAGCGCCGCAGACGTGGGTCCGGCAACGGGTGCCGGCACCATGGGCAAACCCGCGGGCACAAACTCGTTCAGCGACACATAGCTTTGGGGCTCGGCCAGCACGGATGGTGCGGCCGGCATCACTGCCGGTGGCGCGCTCAAGCCTGTGGCGGTCACGCCCACTTCAGGCGGCAAGTCCTTGGGTTCGATCACTTGCGCAGGCGCCATCACCGTGAGCCAGTGGCAAATATTCTCCAATTGCCGCACGTTGCCCGGAAAGCCAAAATTACCCAACCACTGCAAGGCCGAATCCGCAATGCGCTTGGGCTCCACGCCCAACTGACCGGCGCTTTGCTGCAAGAAATGCCGCGTGAGCATGGGAATGTCTTCCTTGCGCTCGCGCAGCGCAGGCAAGCGCAGCCGAATCACGTTCAGGCGGTGAAACAAGTCTTCCCGAAACGCGCCGTCCTTGACACGCTGCTCCAGGTTTTGATGGGTGGCGGCAATCACCCGCACATTGGTTTTGACGGCACCATGGCCGCCCACGCGGTAAAAATGCCCGTCGCTCAGCACCCGCAAGAGCCGGGTTTGCAGGTCAAACGGCATGTCGCCAATTTCGTCCAGAAACAGCGTGCCGCCGTCCGCCTGCTCAAAGCGGCCGCGGCGCATGGTCTGAGCCCCCGTGAAAGCGCCCCGCTCATGACCAAACAACTCTGATTCCAGCAAATCCTTAGGGATGGCAGCCGTGTTGATCGCCACAAACGGCCCCGTGGCGCGCGGCGAATGCTTGTGCAGGGCCCGCGCCACCAGCTCTTTGCCCGAGCCCGACTCGCCGGTGATCATCACCGTGACATTGCTTTGGCTCAAGCGGCCAATGGCCCGAAACACGTCCTGCATGGCCGGTGCCTGACCCAGCATTTCGGGCGCATCCATCATGCGTTCCTCGGCCACCTCTTCGCGCAGGCTCTCCTCCACCGCACGGCGAATGAGTTCCACGGCTTTGGGCAGGTCAAAGGGCTTGGGAAGGTACTCAAACGCACCGCCCTGAAAGGCCGACACCGCGCTGTCCAGGTCGGAATACGCGGTCATGATGATGACCGGCAAACCGGGGTATTTCTCTTTGACCTTTTCCAGCAGGTCCAGGCCGGAGCCGCCGGGCATGCGAATGTCGCTGACCAGCACCTGCGGTCCGTTCTCGTCATTGGCGGTGCTCAGCGCCGTCAGCACATCGCGCGGATTGGTAAAACTGCGGGTGGGCAGGTTCTCGCGCAAAAGCGCTTTTTCCAGGACGAAGCGGATGGACTGGTCATCATCTACGATCCAAATCGGCTTCATGGTTTTCGGCACCTCAGGTCAACAGTTATAGGGCTAGGTTCAGGGCAACGGAATCAAAATCATGAAATCCGTGCGGCCCGGCACACTGTCACACTCGATCAAACCGTGGTGCTGTTGGACAAAAGTTTGTGCCAGTGTCAGCCCCAGTCCAGAACCCCCCTCCCTGCCCGACACCAGCGGGTAAAAAATGCGGTCCCTGATCGAGTCTGGTACGCCAGGCCCGTTGTCAATGACATGCAATTCCAGTGCCAACCGGTAGCGCTGTTTTCCAAAGGTGGTTTGTCGCGCAATGCGCGTGTAAAAAGTCAGCCGCGCTTCATTGGCGGCAATCTGCTCCGCCAGGGCCTGGCAAGCGTTGTGGGCGATGTTGAGCACGGTCTGAATGAGCTGCTCACGGTCACCCCGAAACTCGGGAATCGAGATGTCGTAGTCCCGAATCACCTTGAGGCCCTTGGGAAACTCTGCCAGGATCAGTGAACGCACGCGCTCGCAAACCTCGTGAATGTTCACATCGCCCACCAGGTGAGGTCGCCGGTGTGGCGCCAGCAGGCGATCCACCAGGGTTTGCAAGCGGTCAGCCTCCCGGATGATGACCTGCGTGTACTCGGTGAGCTCGCGCGACTCGATTTCCATCTCCAGCAACTGCGCTGCACCGCGAATGCCGCCCAGCGGGTTTTTGATCTCATGGGCCAGGTTGCGGATCAGCTCCTTGTTGGTCTGGGCCTGCTCAGCCAGACGCTCTTCGCGGTCTTGTCGGGCTTGTTGCTCCAGCGGCAGCAGTTCCACAATGATCTCCGCGACCTGGTCGGTCTGGGTCACGATGATGTGGACCGGCAGCGGGTCGTGGTTCAGGCGCTTGAGCCAACCGTCATACCGCAGGGCAATGAACTCATGTTCGCCCGTGCCTTGCAAGGCGTTTATCAAGTGCTGGGGTTCGGTGAAATTTTCGTGAAACAGCGAACCCAGGAGCGTCCGGCGCGAAATGCCCAAGGCGTCTTCCAGCACGGCGTTGGCAAACAGCACGGCACCCTGGCGGTCCACCACGGCCACCAGCGTGGCCAACAAGTCGAATGACTGAAAACGACTGCTCACAGACGCCACGACGGAGGGGGAAAGCGACTTGCTCAAGGTACTCAACGGGCTGCCGGCACACGGCCAAGTTCACGGCGAATGCCAGCGATGTCGCTTTCAAGGCGCGTCAGGTTGGCTTTCATCTCTGCAACACGGTCCAGGTATTTTTGGTAGTTACGCGCCTCGCCGCCTTGCTTATCCGGCTCGCCGTTGTTGTATTCCTTGAGCAATTCAGCGTGACGGGCCTCGGCTTTTTTGAGTTCGGACTCCAGAATCTGCCGCGCATCGGAGTCGCGGGACTTCTGTTCACCCGCGCCGATGCGCGGACCGGCTGACGGCGCCGAGGTGGGCGCGCTAGCAGGCGCAGGGCGTGCCGTTGATGCCGCCGCCGCAGGCCGTGTGCCCTGCACCACGGTCACATTGCCGCCGTCAACCAGCTTGCAACCACGCGCTTGCGCGTTGCTGGGCACCGTATTGGTGTATTCGTTACCACAGCGGTAAATACGCTCTTGGGCCACGCTGCTGGCACTCGCCATCACAGCGACCAAGGGAATCAATAAAACATAGTTCATGTGTGCTCCACGCAGGAAAAAAGCATGGACGAAATGACCAGCGTGCGTCAATTCAGTACCGGTCCAGATGACCAGTATTCCACAACGAAAAAGGACGGCGCAAGCCGTCCTTTTTTGATGCCATACCCGGTGTCGGGTTACAGCGAATAGTACATGTCAAATTCAACCGGGTGCACGGACATGCGGAAGCGGGTCACTTCGGCCATCTTCAGTTCGATGTAGGCATCGATCATGGAGTCGGTGAACACGCCGCCTTTGGTCAGGAACGCACGGTCTGCATTCAGGCAGTCCAGCGCCTGGTCCAGGCTGTGGCACACGGTTGGCACCAAAGCGTCTTCCTCGGGCGGCAAATGGTACAGATCCTTGGTGGCAGCGTCGCCAGGATGGATCTTGTTTTCCACGCCATCCAGGCCCGCCATCAACAAAGCAGCAAAGCCCAGGTAGGGGTTCATCAATGGATCGGGGAAGCGGGCTTCCACGCGACGGCCCTTGGGGTTCGCCACAAACGGAATGCGGATCGAGGCGGAACGGTTCTTGGCCGAGTAAGCCAACTTGACCGGAGCTTCGAAATGCGGAACCAGACGCTTGTAGCTGTTGGTGCCGGGGTTGGTGATGGCGTTCAGAGCACGAGCGTGCTTGATGATGCCGCCGATGTAGTACAGCGCGAAGTCCGACAGACCTGCATAGCCGTCACCAGCAAACAGGTTTTTGCCATCTTTCCAGACCGACTGGTGCACGTGCATGCCGGAACCGTTGTCGCCGTGGTAAGGCTTGGGCATGA
>CAZLRQ010000124.1:0-7535 GCA_964562035.1 uncultured Rhodoferax sp.
CTCAGCGCAGCGGCATCAAGGAGGAGCCCAACGGGCGGGGGACAGCCGCGGAGCTGAGCGCCACACCGTCCTGCGCCAGCAATGACTCCATCCGCACGAGAGGCGTCAACGTCAACCGCACTGCCCCACATACCCACAAGCCGTACAAAAATCACAGCCGTCTTTGTGAATAACAGTGGGGTTGCCGCACTCCGGGCACACCTTGCCGGCCATGGTGGTGGGCGCTGACAAATTTTTGGGAGCATCCAACACCCCCATCTCGCGCAGCGGAAAGCCGTCTTCATTCAGTACGCCCAGCATGGCGTAGCGGTGAATAATCAGGCGCGCTATGTACGCCACGGTGGAGGGCCAGGTTTGCTGGCGCCGCTCGCCGTGGGGCAGGCCGGGTACAAAGGCCATGAAGTGCCCCAGCGGCTCGGCGTAGTTGAGCAATTTGCGCAGCTTCATGCCAATCCAGGCCGGGTCAATCACCCGCATGTCCAGTGACAGCAGGCGCGCCAAGCCGTCCAGGGCGCGCGGGTAGTTGCCCGAAAAGCCCACCGCGCAGGGTCGGGTGACCGTGGTGCCGTCGTGCCCGGTCAGGTTGACTTCTTTCAGCGTGACGGTGAAGGCTTCGCTGGTAGCAGGGTTGTGCACATCCACCGACCACGCGAGCGTGCCTGAAGGCCCTGTTTGCGGTTCTTCGCGGCTGAACATGGCATCCATCACCGGGGTAGCGCTGGGGGCGTCCCCGCCACTCAGGGCCTTGAGTTGGTCGCAGCGCCAGCGAATCACGGCGGCGGTGGCGGCCACCACACCCGGGAACAGGCGGCGTTCGCCGTGCGGGGGAAATGGCATTTCAAACGAATGCTCCTCGGCCACGGTGGCCAGGGCGTCGAGTTTGAGTTGCAACCAGGCCGGGTCGTTGGCCCGCAAGTCCATGGACAGTGTTTTGGCCAGGGCGCCCAGGCCGCGCGGCTGTTCGGTGCCGTTGACCCAGACCTCAAAGGGTTGGGCCGCGCCGCCGCCCTCGGGCGCCAACTCGCCCACAAACAAGGCAAAGTCGCCAAACGGGTGGTGCACCATGAAGGTCCAGGCGGGGTTGCCTGCAGGCAATTCGGGGCGACCCGGCCAGCGCAGCGACGACAACACCGGCGTGGGCAGACGCTCCAGGGAGAGGCGCTGGTTGGCGCCGTCAATCTGCAAGGCCGGACTGGCTGGGCTGGCCAGTGCGGGTGTCGTGGGGGCCAGGCTGAGCACCGAGCCCAGCACCGCGTTGGGTCGGTAGGTGGCCAAGCCCTTCAGGCCGGACAGCCAGGCTTCCATGTAAAGGTGTTGAAAATCGGCGTAAGGGTAGTCGGCCGGCACGTTGACAGTTTTGGAAATGGCGGTGTCAATGAACGGCGCCACGGCAGCCACCATGGCCTCGTGGGCCTGCGCGCTCATCTCCAGCGCGGTCACAAACGCTGGGGTCAGCGGCGCCGCTTCGCCCCGCAAGTGGCGGTACAGACGCCAGGCATGGTCCTCTACCGCGTATTCCTTGAAGCTGCCGTCAGGCATGCGCTTTTTGCGGGTGTAGCACCAACTGAAGGCGGGCTCGATGCCGTTGCTGGCGTTGTCGGCAAAGGCCAGGCTGATGGTGCCCGTGGGCGCAATGGAGAGCAGGTGCGAGTTGCGCAGGCCGTGGGCACGGATGCGTTCTTTCAAAGGCGCAGGCAAGCGCGACGCAAACGATTGGCCGCTCAGGTACAGGTCGGCATTGAACAGCGGAAATGCACCACGTTCGCGGGCCAGTTCGACCGAGGCCTCATAAGCGGCATCGCGCATCAGTGTCGATATTTTCTGGGCCTGGTCGCGCGCCTCTTGGGTGTCATAGCGCAGGTTCAGCATCACCAGCGCATCCCCCAAGCCGGTGAAACCCAGGCCCACGCGGCGCTTGCTGCGCGCCTCTTCCTGTTGCTGGGGCAGCGGCCACACCGTCACGTCCAGCACGTTGTCCAGCATGCGCGTGGCAACGCGCGCCACCTCCGCGAAGGCGGCTTCGTCAAAGTGCGCATCGGCCTCAAACGGCCGCGAGATGAAGCGGGTGAGGTCGATGGACCCCAGGCAGCAGCAGCCGTAGGGGGGGAGGGGCTGTTCGGCACAGTTGTGGACATACAAGCCATTGGCATCGAAGGCGTGGATGTGTTCGACGGTGACGTCAAACACCGGCTCTATGCCGTCAGCGTTAATGGTGTCAATGGTCGCGGTAAAGCGTTCGCGGTTGAGTGTGCGTTTGTAGTCGCCCAGCAGCTCGGTCAGCCGGGCTGACTTGGCGCTGTCTGCAAAACCAATCAAGTCCTGGTAGCGCAACAGGTTGTCACCAGAAATGACCAACTCATGGGCAGCCCGGCGTGCGTAGTCGCGCTCACCACCCCGACCATCTGGCATCGGCGCCACACCAGCCGGCCGGCGCTCACGGTACAACCTGGCCACGATGCCCAGGCGCAGCAGCATGCGTTGGGCCGCTTGCAAGAGCGACTCGTTCGATTGGGTTAAGCGCACGCTAACGCCTTTTTGCTGGGTGCCTTGCACCGAGCCATTGGCATCAAACAGACCGCGTAACAATCCCCGATAAAAATCAGACGAGGCGGCTTCCATGGCCGGGGTAATGGTTTTGTTGCCCGGGGTGGCGCCCAGTTTGAAGGCCAGATCGCGCAGGGGGGCCGAGGCCATTCTGGCTTCACCGCGCGAGGCAATGGGTCGCTGAAAGCCGCCAAAGTCCGAGCGATGAGACAAGGTGAGCGCGGCAGTGTGGGCTGCCTGCATCAGGGCCGTAGCACCGTGGGCAGTGGAGTGATTGCCGCCATTCACCACTTTCAACTCGGGCGCCCAGACTGAGATCACGGCTTTGTCGCTTTTGAGCGTGCCGTCCCCGATCAGCAGGCCCATCAGGAAGCCTTCTGCCTCGGTGTGGGTACCGTCCCAGCCGGCCAGGGCGCGGTGGTCATGCAGAAGAATTTCATCGGTGGGTTTCAGCTCATTGGCTGCCACCCAGGCGCTCTCAATGGCATAACGTGATTTTTTACTGACTCGGCGTACCGGGTGATCGCCAGTTAGTCGCAACTCAAATCCATCTTTGGTGCGCAGGCGCAGTACGGGCTTGGTGCCGGTGGCAAAAAATCCTTGGGATTCTGTGGCGTAGGCCTTGCCGTCCACCATGGCGACAAAGGGTTGGCCAATCAGGGTTTTGACTTGACGAGCGCCCTCAGTGGTCATGACCCAGGTGTCAGCCACCACGCAAGGGTTGGTGCTGGCAATGGTCTCGCAATAAAACAGGTTGTTGTCGCGGTTGATGTGGTCCAGAAACAGCACGCCAGGTTCGGCGTGGTCGTAGGTGGAGCGCATGATTTGGTCCCACAGGGCACGCGCCTGCAGCTTGCGGTAGACCCAGCCGCCACTGTCCTTGGCCTGGTAGGCGCCCGCTTCTTTTTGGGCGTTGCCGGGTTCGGCCCGGTGCACCAGTGCAAACTCACCGTCTTGCTGCACGGCCTGCATGAAGACGTCGGTGATGCCCACCGAGATATTGAAGTTTTTCAGGTCGCCTGTGTCTTTGGCGTGGATGAATTCCTCAATGTCCGGGTGGTCGCAGCGCAGCACGCCCATCTGGGCGCCGCGGCGCGCGCCGGCGGATTCCACGGTTTCGCAGGAGCGGTCAAACACCCGCATGTAGCTGACCGGGCCCGAGGCGCTGCTTTGCGTGCTGCCCACCCAGGCGCCCCGCGGGCGAATGCGCGAGAAGTCGTAGCCCACGCCGCCGCCACGGCGCATGGTTTCGGCCGCCTCGGTCAGTGCGGTGTAGATGCCGGGGTGGCCGTCTTCCACATGGGCAATCGAGTCGCCCACGGGTTGGACAAAGCAGTTGATGAGGGTGGCCGCCAGGTCAGTGCCCGCGGCAGATTGAATGCGGCCCGCAGGCAAAAAACCACTTTGCAAGGCCTGCAGAAATTTAGCCTCCCACGACTTGCGTTGCTCAGGCGCTTCCGCCGCCGCCAAGGCGCGGGCGACGCGCTGGTTGACCTCCAGAATGGTGCGCTCGGTGCCCTTGCTGTATTTCTCCAGCAGCACTTCTTCACTGATGGTTTGGGGGGCGAGCAGGAGATTGGTTTGGGTGCGTTCGGGCGATTTTTGCGACATGGTGGTTCCTGATCAAAGCAAGCGGAGGCAGAGGGAGGTTAGGGGTTGACGCTGACTTTTTTATTGATGTGGCACAACATTCAAAGGGGTATTTAAAAGTTTGAGGCAATCCGGCGCACACTCTCCACATCACCGTTTTCAGGATCAATTCCCCATGCGCATTTCCAGTTTTGAAGACCTTTTGAACGCCGCCCGCGCGCAAGCCTTGCCCCAACGATTGCTGTTTGTGTTTGCCACGGCGGAGTTGCCAGAAGGTAGCACGCCCGAGCAGGCGCAGGCCTTTGAGGCCGGGCAGGGCGGCGCGCTGGTGCCCTTGATGTGTGCCAGCAAGGCGGCCAATGAGATTGATTCTTTTGCGACCCTGGTGGGGGAGTCTTTGCAGTTTGGTGCGCCGTGGAGCGTGGTGTTTGCGGCCAGCCTGTCGGGCCCCAAAGGCGTGATGCCCAGCACGGAAGACGCCGAGAGCCACCTGCAGAGCATGGTGGAGTCCATCAAGGCGGGTCAACTGGGCACCTTCATCCCGTTTGACCGGCAGGGCGAACCCATGCTGTTGGCCGGCGCCGAATAGCTTGGGCCCAGCCGGCTCGGTTGCCCCGTGGATGGGGCATCCAGGGCTGGCCCTGTGGGTTTTTTCTGCCGTCTCAGGCGGGTAGCGCCCGCAGCGGCGCCACGGCATCACGGTGCCCCAAGTCAAACACACTCACCGCGTGCACCAGGTTTTTCGCCTGTTGTTCCAAAGACTGGGCCGCAGCGGCGGCTTCTTCAACCAAGGCCGCATTTTGTTGCGTGACCTGGTCCATTTGGCCCACGGCCTGGTTGACTTGTTCGATTCCACTGGTTTGGTCCTGACTGGCGTGGGTGACTTCCCCCATGAGGTCGGCCACCCGGCGCACATGGACCACGATGTCATCCATGGTGCTGCCGGCTTGTTCAACCAGCTTGCAGCCCGCGGTGACATTGCCCACCGAGGCCCCGATCAATTGTTTGATTTCCCTGGCGGCTTCTGCCGAGCGGCCCGCCAAAGAGCGCACCTCTGAGGCCACCACCGCAAACCCACGCCCTTGCTCACCGGCCCGCGCGGCTTCTACCGCGGCGTTGAGTGCCAAGATGTTGGTCTGAAAGGCAATGCCGTCAATCACCCCAATGATGTCGGCAATTTTTCGGGACGAGGTGTTGATGGACTCCATGGTCTGCACCACTTGCGACACCACGGCCCCGCCTTTGATGGCCACTTGGGTGGCGGACTCGGCCAGTTCGTTGGCGTGTTTGCCGGTTTCGTAGTTTTGTTTGACCGTGGAGGCCAGCTCTTCCATGGAAGCCGCTGTTTGCTCCAGTGCACTGGCTTGTTCTTCGGTGCGCGACGACAGGTCCAGGTTGCCCGCCGCAATCTGGCTGGTGGCGGTGGCCATGGCGTCAGCGCCGCCACGCACCTCCCGCACGATGCGCACCAGGCTGTCATTCATGTCTTGCAGTGCCTGCAGCAGTTGTCCGCATTCATCTTGGGTGTGCACGCCAAACTGGGTGCTCAGGTTGCCACCCGCCACGGTGCGCGCAATGTGCACCGCCTGGCTGATGGGGCGCGTGATGGAGCGGGTGATCCACCAGGCGAGCCACGCCCCCGAGACCACACCCAAGGCGCCCAGCAAGAGCATCAACGTGCGGGTGGTGTTGATCTGTGCCCGAACAGTATTGCTGCTGTCGACCACGATTTTCTTTTGCAGGGCGGTCAGGGTGTTGATGGGCGCTTGCAGCGCGTCCAGTGCGGGCAGGGTCTCTGTGTTCATGGTGCGCAGGGCCTCGTCTTTCTGGCCCTCGTCCAGCAGGCGCGCCACTTTGGAAAAGGAGGCCACGTACTGGGTGCGCGCTTCTTTCAACCGAACCATGAGCGCCTTGCCCTCGGGCAGGTAAATCAGTTCATCAAGCGTTGCAATGGCGGCGGTGATGGTTTGCTTGTTGGTCTCAATGGCGTCTTTGGCCTGCTTGAGTTGCTGTGCATCGGTGGCAATCAGCAGCTCCATGATGCGCCGCCCGTTGGCCCGCGTGGTGGCATTGATGGTGTTGGCCGCCTCGGCCTTGATCCAGTCTTTTTCAATGATCTGGCGGTTGATTTCGCCCACCTGCGTGAAGCGCACCAGCGCCACCACCACCATGAGGGCCATGGTGGCAATCACCAACCCGAAAGCCAGGGCCAGTCGGGTGCCAATGTTGAGGTCTTTGATTGAGGTCATATGGGTCTCTTGGGTCGTCTTAATTCAAGCCGCACTGCGGTGTGCTTGGGGCTTGTGTGGGTCAGTGGTCAGGGCGCTAACTCCGTCACGAAATTGGCTACTGCGGGCCGCACAGGGCGCGGTCGTTGGGTGGACACGGTGCCGATGCTGACAAAGCACAGGGCCAACTCCCCGGGCTGCAGGCCAAACAGCTGGGCCAGCGGCTGCGAGCCCAGGGCTTTGCCGCTGGTCAGCGCCGAGCCAAAGCCCAGCGCCGTGGCCATCAGCAACATGTTTTGAATGGCACAGCCGGCCGACACCAGGCGTTCGGTGGCGTCAATGCCGCTGTCACCGGGGTGCGTTTGGGCTATCGCCAGCATGAGCAGGGGCGCGCGGCCGGCTTTTTCGCTGGCCTGGGCCCGTTGTTCGGCCGTGGCGGTGGCATCTCGCGCCAACAGCGCGTCCTCAAAGACGCGGGCCAGTCGCGCGCGCGCCGCAGTGGGCACGATGACAAAGCGCCAGGGCGTCAGTTTGCCGTGGTCGGGCGCGGCGGCCGCGGCTTCCAGAATTTTGCGCAGCTGCGTGGGCGTGGGCCCGGGGCTCAGCAGTCGCTTGGGCAACACCGTCTGGCGGGCCTGGATCAACTCGGCGGCGAGTTCGGCGGTGGTGGCCGGCTCGTCGTGCCAGGCTGGGTGGTGAGGGACGCTTGACATGGCCAGACCCGTTTCAGCGCGGCCCGTAGGCGTCGTCAATTTCATTGAACACCGGTTCTTCAAAGTGCTCTTGGTAAGGGCCATTGCCGCTGTGGTCGGCGTTGGACGCCGCCACAAACTGCCCGCTTTTGACGTCAAACACATGCACCTCGCCGTCTTCAATGACGTAGTGCCAGCCATGCAGTGAGATATTTTTGGCTTCCACCTGTTCGCGCACCATGGGGTAGCCCATGAGGCGCTCCAGTTGCAGGACGACGGCGCGCTGCTCGGTGCGGCGCAAGGCCTCCGGGCACACTTGCACGGGCAGGGCAGCTTCGCGCCCCAGTTCCAGCCATGCCTTCAGATTTTTAGCCTGCGCCGGCACTTCTTCGTACAAGGCGCGAATGCCACCACAGTGGCTGTGGCCGCACACCACAATGCGCGACACCTTGAGGTGGAGCACTGCAAATTCAATAGCGGC
>CAZLRQ010000125.1:0-2678 GCA_964562035.1 uncultured Rhodoferax sp.
GGTACCGGCCGACGCTTGACAATAGTCACTTCAGCCCCGTTTTTTCATCGTACGCGCTCAGGGCCAACGACTCTTTCTCCCCAGCGTCTTGGCCGCAGCCACCAAGTTGGTGAGCGCAGGCTGTCGGGTTTGATGGCAAAGACGACGGCGCCGAAGCGTAAGGCCAATCATCTTCAGCACTATTTTTTTGGAATTCCCACATGGAAATTAAAGTCAACTTTCTCGACAAGCTTCGTCTTGAAGCCAAGTTCGATGACTTCACGGTGGTCGCTGACCAGCCTATCCGCTACAAGGGCGATGGTTCGGCGCCCGGCCCGTTCGATTATTTTCTGGCCTCGTCGGCCTTGTGCGCGGCTTACTTCGTGAAGCTGTACTGCGACACACGCAACATCTCCACCGAGAACATCCGCCTGTCGCAGAACAACATTGTTGATCCGGAAAACCGCTACCAGCAGATTTTCAAGATCCAGGTTGAGTTGCCGGCCGATATCTCCGCCACAGATCGCCAGGGTATTTTGCGATCCATCGAGCGTTGCACGGTGAAAAAGGTGGTGCAGGCCGGGCCCGAGTTTGTGATTGAAGAGGTGGAAAATCTGGATGCCGATGCGCAGGCCTTGCTGACCTTGACGCCGAATTCAGAGGCAAACACCTATATCGCCGGCAAGGATCTGCCGCTGGAGCAAACCATTGCCAATATGTCGGGGGTGTTGGCGGGCTTGGGCATCAAGATTGAAATCGCTTCGTGGCGCAATTTGGTGCCCAACGTGTGGTCACTGCATATCCGCGACGCGCACTCGCCCATGTGTTTTACCAATGGCAAGGGGTCGACCAAAGAAAGCGCCTTGGCGTCGGCGATGGGCGAATATATCGAGCGCCTCAACAACAACCATTTCTACGCTGGTTCGTTCTGGGGCGAAGACATTGCCAACGCAGCGTTCGTGCACTACCCCAACGAGCGCTGGTTCAAGCCTGGCCGCAAAGATGCGTTGCCGTCTGAAATTCTGGATGCGTACTGCCGGAAAATTTACAACCCCGAGGGCGAACTGCGTGGTTCGCATCTGATCGACACCAACTCCGGCAATGTAGCGCGCGGCATTTGTTCGCTGCCCTATGTGCGGCAGTCGGACGGCGCGGTGGTGTATTTCCCGTCCAACCTGATCGAAAACCTGTTTGTGAGCAATGGCATGAGTGCCGGCAACACGCTGGCCGAGGCGCAGGTGCAATGTTTGTCCGAAATTTTCGAGCGGGCCGTCAAACGCGAAATTCTGGAAGGTGAAATCGCCTTGCCGGATGTACCGCCAGAAGTGCTTTCCAAATACCCGGGCATTCAGGCGGGCATACAGGCGTTGGAGGAGCAAGGCTTTCCGGTGCTGGTGAAAGACGCTTCGCTGGGCGGCGTGTACCCGGTGATGTGCGTCACCTTGATGAACCCGCGCACCGGCGGCGTGTTTGCCTCGTTTGGCGCGCACCCCAGCCTGGAGGTGGCGCTGGAACGCAGTCTGACGGAATTGCTGCAGGGGCGCAGTTTTGAAGGCCTCAACGATTTACCCCAGCCCACCTTTGCCAGTGAAGCCGTGACGGAGCCCAACAACTTTGTTGAACACTTCATTGACTCCAGTGGCATTGTGTCGTGGCGCTTTTTCAGTGCCAAGGCAGATTACGATTTTGTAGAGTGGGACTTTTCCGGCCAGGGCGACAAGGCCAATGCCGAGGAGGCCGCCACCTTGTTCGGCATTCTCAAAACGATAGGCAAAGAGGCCTACGTGGCGGTGTATGACCAGTTAGGCGCCACGGCCTGCCGCATCCTGGTGCCGGGCTATTCAGAGGTGTATCCGGTCGATGATTTGATCTGGGACAACACCAACAAAGCCCTGCTGTTCCGTGCCGATATTTTGAACTTGCATAACCTGGACGATGCCAGCCTGGAAGCACTGCTGGAGCGTTTGGACAGCAATGAGTTGGACGATTACTCGGACATCGCCACCTTGATCGGCATCGAGTTTGACGAGAACACGGCCTGGGGCCAGTTGACCGTTATGGAGCTGAAGCTGCTGATTCATCTCGCCTTGCAGCAATTCGAGGCGGCGCACGAGCAGGTAGGCGCCTTCCTGCAGTACAACGACAACACCGTCGAGCGCAGATTGTTTTACCAGGCCTTGAATGTGGTGCTGGAAGTGCGGCTCGATGACGAGCTGGACCTGGAAGATTACCTTGTCAATTTCCGCCGCATGTATGGCAACCCGCGGATGGACGCGGTGTTGGGCTCAGTGGACGGCAGCATGCGCTTTTTCGGCTTGACGCCAACCAGCATGAAACTGGAGACGCTTGAGCGGCACCAGCGCCTGGTCGACAGCTACAAAAAATTGCACACGGCACGGGCCAGAGCGGCGGCGACGCCAAGCTAGGGTTGCCTGTGGTGCCTGCGCAGGGCGGGGCTCATTCACCCGGCCACGCCGCATCAAGCCAGCAAGTTGTGCGTGACGTCCTTGTTGCCCCGGTCCAGCTTGTCTTCTATCTCGCCCAGGCTGGCGGCCAGTGAGTTGCCGGACTGCTCCACCGACAAGCGCACTTCGCGGCCCAGCAGGTCCACGCGGTTCAGCAAAGACGCATGAGATTCGGCGTTTTGGGCGGCCTGCTTTTTCAGCTCGGTCTCCAAAAAACTGCGCAGCTCGGTGAAG
>CAZLRQ010000125.1:2778-7515 GCA_964562035.1 uncultured Rhodoferax sp.
TTGGGCGGCCTGCTTTTTCAGCTCGGTCTCCAAAAAACTGCGCAGCTCGGTGAAGCGCGACGCCTCGGCCTGGTCGGCCAGCTTGCGGTTGCTTTGCAGTTCTTTGGCATGCTGACGGCCGTCCAGCAGCACTGTGCCTTGCAGGTAGACCACAAACACCAAAAAAATCACCGCCACAAACGCCAGCAAGCCCAGCATGACCAGCCCCAGCGGCGCCTGAATGTCGGCCACGCCCAGTGACAGCGTGGTGGGGGCCAAGAAGGCGTTCCAGTTCAGCACGGCAAAGGCGCTGATGGCGACCAGAATCAAAATAAACAACAGTGAGCGAATTTTCATGAGGGAGCTTTCTATCTAAAAACAAAGGAGCGGCGGTTACACCAGCTTCACGACCACGGTGACGGCGAGGGCCAGGGTCACGGCGGCCAGCCAGAGCACGCGGATGCGGTTGGCCTCCACACGTTTTACCAGTTGGGCGTTCTGCTCGGCCAGGGCATTGATCAACTCCGAAGAAGCCAGCATCTGGCTGTGCAAATCAGCGGTGGTGGCCTCCATGGCCAAAATTTGGGTCTGCAGCAGCGCGATAGCCTTCGACTCGGGCACCATTTGCGCCACCGGGCTGGCGGAGGGCACTGGTGCAGATGGTTTTTTGCCTACCGCTTTCCAAAGCTTTTTGGCACCCTCTGCCACCACTGGCGCGTTACTGATCACGTCGCTCCAAGGCACCATTTTCAAGACTGTCAACCAACCGATGGCCATGGACTCACCTTTCATTTATGAAAAGTCATTATGAACTTTTGAGCCCGTTGGCAATCACTCAGGTACCTATGAAGCCCTTTCGACTCCTCACCCTCATTGCCTTACCCCTCATTATTTTGGCCGGCTGCGCCACCCTTGATGAAAGACAGGGGGCCTGGATTTTCCAGCCCAGCGACCGCAGTTGGCGCGGCGGCGAGGAAGCCGCACAGGGCATGGAAGACGTGTGGATTGAATTTGACTCAAGAATAGCCAGCAAAAAAGTCAAGCTGCACGGGCTGTGGCACCCGGCAGACGCTGTGAGTGGCAAAGCGGCGCCGGTCATGCTGTACCTGCACGGCGCGCGCTGGAACGTCACCGGCTCGGCGCCCCGCATTCGGCGCATGCAGGCCTTGGGGTTTTCGGTGCTGGCGGTGGACTACCGCGGTTTTGGCAAGAGCGACGCCAGCGTGCCCTCGGAGTCGCTGGCGGTTGAAGACGCCCAGGCCGCCTGGGCCTGGCTGGCCGCCCAATACCCCGACCAGCCGCGCTACATCTTTGGTCACTCGCTGGGCGGTGCCATCGCGATTGAACTGGCCACCCAGGTAAACGACGAGCGCGGCACCATTGTGGAAGGCACTTTCACCTCGATTCCCGATGTGGTGAGCACCATGAAATGGGGCTGGTTGCCCCTGAACGGGCTGATCACGCAGCGCTTTGAGTCGGTCAAAAAGGTAGCCCGCATTGGCTCGCCGCTGCTGGTGGTGCATGGCGCGCAAGACCGGCTCATCAACCCTGCGTTGGGGCGCCAGTTGTTTGACGCGGCTGTGGCACCCAAAGAGTTTGTGCTGGTGCCAGACGGTTCGCACCACAACACCAACGCCGTGGGCCAAGCCCAGTACCGCGAGGCGCTGGCGCTGCTGTTTCAGTTGAAATAGTCGGTGCGGCCCGCGCGGCCGTGCGTGGTTTTTGATCTGCTACGCTCAGATTGATGCCAACCCTGCCCCACTCTTCACCCCATCAGGCGCCCGTCCGGCTGGCCATGTCGCCGGCCTGGGTCATCCTGACCTTGTCGCTGCTCTTGGGCTTGCAGCCCGTCACCACCGACCTGTACCTGCCTGCGCTGCCGGCCCTCACGCAGGGGTTTGCTGCGCCCATGGCCCAGGCGCAACTCACGCTGAGTGCGCTGCTGCTTTCCTTTGGCCTGTCGCAACTGGTGTGGGGCCCGCTGTCGGACAAGTTTGGCCGGCGGCCGATTTTGCTGATCGGGCTGACCGCCTATGGACTGGCCGCTGTGGCCAGCGCGCTGGCACCCAGCATGGCCTTGCTGATCTTCTGGCGCGCGGTGCAAGGCGCCGCCATGGGCGCTGCGGTCATGTGCGCCCGCGCCATCGTGCGTGACCTCTACACACCGCTGCAGGGCGCACGGGTCATGTCCAAAGGGCTGACCGGGCTGGGCGTGATTGCCTGCCTGAGTGCGCCGCTGGGTGGCCTGCTGTCTGACGCCTTCGGCTGGCGCGCGGCTTTGCTCGCACTGGCCGTGTTTGGTGCGCTGGCGCTGGCCGTGGTGGCGTGGAAGTTTGAGGAAACGGTTGCCTATAAAAACCCCAACGCGCTGCGGCCAGCCCAGTTGCTGAAAACCTGGCTGGGCATTGCCCGCCACCCCACGTTTCTGGCGTTCTCAGCGCTGTCGGCCGCGTCGTATGGCGGGCTGTTCACGTTTTTGGCGTCGTCGTCATTTGTCTTCATTCAGGTGCTGGGCTTGAGCAAAACGCAGTACGGGTTGGTGATGTTTGTGAACTCGGTGCTTTACATCGGCGGCACTTTTTTGTGCCGGCACTGGCTGCCAGCGCTGGGCATCAAGCGCACGGTGGCGCTGGCGGGCGGTTTGTCTTTGGCCGGTGGCACGCTGATGGGCACTTTGGCGCTGGCCGGTGTGCAGTCGGTGTGGGCTGTTTTGCTGCCGCAGTGCCTGTTCATGCTGGGCCATGGCATTCACCAGCCCTGCAGCCAGAGTGGTGCGGTTGGCCCGTTTCCGCAGGCAGCCGGGGCAGCCTCGGCGCTCAATGGCTTCATCATGATGCTGGCCGCCTTTGCCATGGGCGGCTGGCTGGGCGCGCACATGGACGGCACGGTCATGCCGCTGGCGCTGGGGGTGTGGTTCTGGAGCGTGCTGATCGCGCTGGCCGCCTGGACGCTGGTGCAAAAATTTGGAGTGGTGGGTGAACACTGAAAAACAAACGTCAATGAACAACGCCGAAACCACCGCGACCCGCGTGGAGACAACGGCGAGGCCGCTCCAAGCGGAGCCATCGCGCTACATCTGCCTGGCCGGCCCCACCGCCTCGGGCAAAACTGCGGCGGCACTGGCCATTGCGCAGCGCCATGACATTGAGATCATCAGCGTGGACTCGGCGCTGGTGTACCGCGGCATGGACATTGGCACCGCCAAACCCACGGCCGCCGAGCTGGCCGCTGTGCCGCACCACCTGATCAACATCCGCGACCCGCTGCACGCCTACAGCGCCGCCGACTTTGTGCGCGACGCGCAAGCGCTGATCGTCGACATCACGGCCCGCGGCAAGCTGCCCGTTTTAGTGGGTGGCACCATGCTGTATTTCAAGGCGCTCTTTGACGGCATTGACGACATGCCCAAGGCTGACCCCGCCGTGCGCGCCGCGCTGGAGCGCGAAGCCGCCGAGCACGGCTGGCCGGCCTTGCACGCCGAGTTGGCCCGCGTCGACCCCGTGACTGCCGCCCGCCTGAACCCGGCAGACACCCAGCGCATTCAGCGGGCGCTGGAGGTGTTTCGGATTTCCGGGCAGCCGATGTCGTTTTTTCATACTTCAAAAATAATAGCTACTCAGGCAGATGCAACGGGGTCTACAGGCATAAATGACGCTAAAAATAGCGCGAATGACGCTGCCGCGCCACTGCTGATCTCACTGGAGCCCCAAGACCGCGCCTGGCTGCACCAGCGCATCGCCCAGCGTTTTGACGCCATGTTGGCGCAAGGTTTTCTGGACGAAGTGCAAACCCTGCGCGCCCGTGGCGACCTGAACCCCGACCTGCCGTCCATGCGCTGCGTGGGTTACCGCCAAGCCTGGGAGGCCCTGGACGGCACCTCGCCCATGACCGAATTGCGCGACAAAGGCGTGTTCGCCACCCGCCAACTCGCCAAACGCCAGATCACCTGGCTGCGCGCCATGCCCCAACGCCAGGTGGTGGCCTGCGATGCACCGGAGGCACTGGAACAGGTGCTGGCGCTGGTGCAAGCCTATGTGGCGCCCAGGGAGCGGGAGCACCCATGAGCCTGGTCGTCAAAGGTCTTGGCAAGCACTACGGCGATGTGCCCGTGTTCAGCAAGGTGTCGCTGACCGTGGCACCGGGTGAATTTGTCGCCATCGTGGGGGAATCGGGTGTGGGCAAATCCACCCTGCTGAACTGCCTGGCCGGGCTGGACACCTGGGACCAGGGCTCGGTGCTGCTCGACGGCGTGGACCTGAGCGGCCTGAATGACGAAGAAAAGTCGCGCCTGCGCCGGGAGAAAACCGGTTTTGTGTTTCAGGCCTTTCACGTGTTGCCGCACCTGGATGTGGCGCAAAACGTGGCCCTGCCCCTGATGCTGCTGGGCCAGCACGACGACGCGCGGGTGCAGGCCATGCTGGACGCGGTGGGCCTGAGCGGTTTGGGCGCCCGGCTGCCGCAGCAACTCAGTGGCGGGCAGTTGCAGCGCGTGGCGATTGCGCGGGCCCTGATTCACCGGCCAAGTTTGCTGCTGGCCGATGAGCCCACCGGGAATTTGGACCCGACGACTGCAGCCCGGGTGATGGATGCATTAATTGGGCAGACGCGGGCGCATGGGGCGTCGATGGTGCTGGTGACGCATTCGCAGGCCGCCGCGGGCCGGGCGGACCGGGTGTTGCGGTTGGCAGCAGATGGGTTGTTTAACCTCAGTGCAGCATGATCCCCCCCGCAGCCGCCCCCTTGCCCGCCCGCGCCGGT
>CAZLRQ010000126.1:0-7440 GCA_964562035.1 uncultured Rhodoferax sp.
GCGGTGAATTGGCTTTGCTATGGAAGAAAACTGTAGAGCAGGGTGACGCCGCTGGTGCGTTGTGGGCCGCCCTGACGCACCCACGATGCGATGTTGCCTTGCAAGAAGTCATTTGCCGCAACATGCATATGCTTCAGCACCACGCGGTCTCACATTGGCAAACCGACCAGTCGGAATTGAACAAGCTGGTCAATGCAAACGCCAGTCTGACCCAGGAATTGATCCGCACCCAGGACCGCAGCGCCCGGTGCAAAGCAGAAAAAACGGGCGACATTGAACGTCTGAATGCCCAGTTAATCCAGGTCCGCGCGCTGCACATTCAGAAAGACAGCGACATCGCGTTTCTTGGCGAAGAATTAAACGCATTGAAGGCGGAAGTCCCAGACTTCAAGTCAAGCCTGCGCCTGAAACAAAAGCTGGCGCAAATGGCGCTGCGCCAAACCGAACTCGAGCAGCAGGTCAATGAACTGCGGAAAAAGCTGATGGCCAACGCCGGCCCAGACGAACCGCAAGAAGCTTTACAGCCGCTGCACGAGCAGGACAATTTGAGCGCGCCGCCGACCAGCCTGCCCTCCCCCAACCCGTTGCAACTGCAACAAAAGACCGTGTTGTGTGTGGGAGGGCGAAGCGGCAACGTAGCCAGTTACCGCGATCTCATCGAGCGCGTGGGCGGGCGTTTTGCACACCATGACGGCGGCCGGGAAGACGGCACCCACATATTGGACTCCAGTTTGGCGGCAGCAGACCTTGTGATTTGCCAAACGGGGTGCATCAGCCACAACGCCTATTGGAAAGTGAAGGATTTTTGCAAACGAACCGGCAAGCGCTGTGTGTTTGTAGAAAACCCGAGCACGACAGCGCTTGCCCGCAGTTTGGAGAACATTACTGCCAATACCCCTACGTCCTGAATGCCCATCAAGACAAATGAGATTTATTCGTATTTATAATACAGTTCATCAATCGACCACTCTTTGAACCACCGCCATGATCATTTGCGTCTGTCGCCGCGTCTCTGACCGAGAAATTACACGTCATGCCAAAGCAGGCTTGGGGTTTGACGACATTCAAATGGAACTGGGTGTGGCGACACAGTGTGGGCGATGTGAGGGTTGTGCGCGCGACATCGTGGCGCAGTGCAATGCAAGCCACCCGGTTGCCTTGCTGAAGCTCGAAACCGAGCCAGCAAGCAAGCTTCATCGGCTTGGTTAAAGAGGACCAACCGAAGGATTGAACTCATCAAAGAGCGGGCAAATTTAATTGCCCGAACGGCCTCGTCTTACAGTCCGATGGCAGCAATACCCGCCTTGGCAATTTGCGCATCTTCCGTGGACTTGACGCCGCTGACACCCACGGCACCCAGGCACTGGCCGTCTTTCATGATCGGGACACCACCTTCAAGCAGGCCTTTGATGTCAGGCGCGCTCAAAAATGACATGCGGCCCCCGTTGACGATGTCTTCATAGACTTTGCTCTCACGGCGACCCAGGGCAGCGGTGTTGGCTTTGGCGGGCGCAATGTGCGCTGAAATGGCTGCGGCACCATCCAGGCGCTGCAGCCACAACAAATGACCACCATCGTCCACGATGGCAATGGTGACAGCCCAATTGTTTTTCAGTGCTTCGGCCTCGGCGGCAGTGGCGATGGCCTTGATATCGGAGAGTTCCAGGGTGTGTTTAGTTTGCATGGCAGAGCGCAAAGTTTAAAAAGGACCAAGCATAACGGCTGGTGGACAGAAGGCTGGCGAGCACATCAATAAAAGTACCCCTACAAAAATTAAGCGCGGCAGTGCTGGCTCTTGACACGCCCAAAACCACCGCCCTTAAAATGGCAACGACTCGCAGCGTGCGGGTAATGAAGGAGATTTGACAATGACCGACAACGTTCAAACCATTGACCGCAGTTATGGCTATGCGGCTTCAGCCGAACAACGCAACAAAGTGTTGCGCAACACCTATTGGCTGCTGGCACTGAGTCTGGTGCCTACGGTGCTGGGCGCCTGGATCGGTGTGACCACCGGCATCACGCGTTCGCTGGGTGGCGGTCTGGGCATGGTGGTGTTTCTGGCGGGTGCATTTGGTTTCATGTTCGCCATCGAAAAGACCAAAAATTCAGCGGCTGGTGTGCCTGTGCTGCTGGCATTCACCTTTTTCATGGGTTTGATGCTGTCTCGCATGATTTCCATGATGCTCGGCTTCAAGAACGGCCCTGACCTGATCATGACGGCGTTTGCTGGCACGGCAGGCGTGTTTTTTGTCATGGCCAGTTTGTCGACTGTCATCAAGCGCGATCTGTCGGGCATGGGCAAGTGGCTGTTTGTGGGTGCCATGGCGGTCATGATTGGCGGCATCATCAATGTGTTTGTTGGCTCGACAGCCGCCATGATGGCCATCTCGGTGGCTGTGATCGGCATTTTCAGCGCCTACATGCTTTATGACCTGAAGCGCATTGTGGATGGCGGCGAAACCAACTACATCAGCGCAACCTTGGCGCTTTACCTGGACATCATGAACGTGTTCCAGGGTTTGCTGGCTGTGCTGGGCATGACCAGTGGTGAGCGCGATTGACAAGAACTCCTCCCGTTTCAAAAAAAAGACCCTTCGGGGTCTTTTTTAATGGCCGTCTGCGCTTGGAGTCGCCAGCCTCAATGCAGCGCACAATGTGCCGATAACTCTTGTACGCTCATTGCAAATCACATGTCCACACGCTTAATCATCACCGCATTGGCCCTACTGTTGGCAGGCTGCGAAATTCCAGGCATGGGGCCCGACCCACGCATCGCCCAGCGGGAAGCTGACGCCAAAGCTATTGGCAGCGCCTGTCGGCATGGTCTGCGCAGCATTGAAGACTGCTATACGCTGAACGACAAGGCGCCCAAAGCCGCCGTCTTTACAGGCTGGAAAGAAATGGACGAGTACATGCGCGAGAACAAGATTGAGGGCGTCCCCTCCACCATCGCCAAACCGGCGCCTGCGCCAGTACCGGCTGAAGAGGTCATTGAAGAAGCACCAGCCACCACCAAATCGGATTCAAAGCCAACCGCCAAGGCAAGCTCTAAATAGACAGCGTTCGTTTGAATTGACCGGCGATACGCCCCACCCCACTATTGGGGTTCATTCAAACGATCAAGTCAAACACCGCCATGCTTTCCACATGCGCTGTGTGCGGAAACATATTCACCACCCCGGCCGACGCGCAGCGATAGCCCCCTTGATGCACCAAAAGTTCAGCATCCCGCGCCAAAGTGGAAGGATTGCAACTCACGTACACAATTCGCTTGGGCGGCGTCCACGCGTCTGAACCTTCGGTCGGCGGGTTAGCGATGGGGTCCAGCTTTTGCTGATGCAGTGCCACCAGTGCTTGCACCAGCGAAAACGCACCTTCCCGAGGAGGATCGACCAGCCATTTGTCAGAGATGCCATCCTTGACCAATATCTCTGGTGTCATTTCAAACAAGTTTCTAGCTACAAAATTAGTAGCTGCAAGCGCTTTACCATCAGGGGCCATCGCCTTGTTTGACTCATAATTTTCACGCGAACGGGCAACCAATGCCTCACTGCCTTCCACACCCAGTACTTCGCGGGCCTGGGTGGCCAGCGGCAGCGTGAAGTTACCCAGACCACAAAACCAATCAATCACACGCTCTGTCTTCTGGGCGTCAAGCAAACGAAGCGAACGCGACACCAAGACGCGATTGATATGCGGGTTGACCTGGGTGAAGTCGGTCGGTTTGAACGGCATGGTGATGCCAAACTCCGGCAGCGCATAGCTCAGTTGCTCACCGCCCGGGTCCAGCAGGTGCACGGTGTCCAACCCCTTGGGCTGCAGCCACCACTGCACGCCAGCGTGCCGCGCAGCAAAGTCGCGCAGCAAAGTCAAATCGCCATCGCTCAAAGGCTGCATATGGCGCAACACCAGCGCAATCACAGCATCTCCACAAGCCAATTCAATTTGCGGGCAATCTTCAATCGCGTCCATCGCGGTAATGAGCGCGCGCAGAGGCAAGAGTAGATCACTGACGTGCGGTGGCAGCACATGACACTCTTTCATGTCGGCCACATACCCGCTCTTACGCTCATGAAAACCCACCAGCACGGCACCCTTTTTACGAACATGACGCACCGAAAGACGGGCTCGGTAACGGTAGCCCCAGGCTGGGCCTTCGATGGGGCGCAGAATATTGTCGGCCTTGACTTTGCCCAAGTGCCACAAGTTGTCTTCGAGCACCCGCTGCTTCACCGCCACTTGCGCGCCAATGTGCAGGTGCTGCATCTTGCAACCACCGCACGCGCCTTCGTGCAAGCCAAAGTGCGGACACCCTGGCGTGACACGTTGAGACGATTCACGGTGAATCGCGGACACCATGCCCTGTTCCCAATTGTTTTTCTTGCGATGCACATTGGCACTCACCAGCTCAAAGGGCAGCGCCCCCTTGATGAAGACCACCTTGCCATCGGCACGATGCGCCACGCCCTGGGCTTCAAGGTCCAGGGATTCCACCAAGAGCCAATCCGGGGGGTATGCGTCAGTTGTTTGGGTTTCGTCAGTCATTGCGATGTTGTCTCTGGGAGGTGTTTGCCCAGCCCGTAAAAAAGCGCATAGAAGCTACTATATTTATAGCTACCAGCGCAATATGGACGGGGGCTAGAGGCACTTTTCTTATATATCAAGCCCAGCACACTGGTGCGGAGGGCTGCCAACAGGTGTTGGCCTCAAGGTACTTAACGCGCAGGCAGGTACTTGGCAGGATCCACAGGTTTACCTTGGCGGCGCACCTCAAAATGCAGCTTGACGCGATCAGCGTCGCTACTGCCCATTTCGGCAATTTTTTGCCCCTTGCGTACCGACTGGTCTTCTTTAATGAGCAAGGTTTTGTTGTGCGCGTAAGCGGTCAGGAACGTATTGTTGTGCTTGAGAATGATCAGGTTGCCGTAACCGCGCAGCCCGGCACCCACATAGACCACCCGGCCATCCGCTGCAGCCACAACCGGGTCACCTTCGGCGCCGCCAATGTCCAGGCCCTTGTTTTTGACCTCATCAAATCCGGCAACCACTGTGCCATTGCTCGGCCAAATCCAGGCAATATCATCTTCACCCGTGGCAGCTGGCGCAGGTGTAGCGGACGCAACAGCCGCTGACTTGTCGGCGCTGGCAGCGGACGCTGCGGGCGTGGCCACAGGCGACACGCTGGCCGCCGTCACCGGCTTGGTCACGACACCAAGCGCTACAGGCGGCACAACACGCAAGACTTGACCGACTTCAATGCGATTCGGATTCTCAACATTGCTCCAGCGCGCAATATCGGCAGCACTTTGGCCTTGGTCCAAAGCAATACGAATCAAGGTGTCGCCTGGCTTGACCGTGTAGTAGCCAGGTTTGCCCGCATTTTCAAACCCGGGCGGCTGTTTGACCAACTGGGTGCTGGAGTCCGTCATCACCGATGACGAACGCGCGGCACCACCACGGTCCTCCACCGGCGCACGGTTGAGTGAAGTAGAGCCACAACCAGCCAACAGCCCAGCCGCCATGCCCACCACCAAAATCGAACCCAAACGCCCACTCAAACCAAACATACGTTATCCCTTCATGCAACGCCCGATTTTAAAGGCACGAAGTGGACAGGTTCGAGAAGGGTCTGGCGAACCCCCTCAGGCATTTTGTCAATCACCATCAACGCCTGCTGGCCAGCGCCGGCCGAACCGCACAGCACAGGCGCCACCAACCGCCCACCGACTGCCAGTTGATCGACCCAGGCCTGCGGCACCGCTTCACCGCCCGCCGCCGCGATAATGGCGGCATAAGGCGCGCCCTTTGCATAACCAGCCATGCCATCACCAAACAAAAGATGAAGATTCGGCAGCCGCAGGTGGCGCAAGTTGTCGCGCGCCTTGTCGTGAAGGCCCCGCAGGCGCTCGATGCTGTAGACCTCGCGGGCCAGCAAACTCAAAACCGCTGCCTGGTAGCCGCAGCCCGTGCCAATTTCAAGAATACGACCCAAGGGGCCCTCAGCGCCATTGCGCAGCAGCTCGGCCATGCGTGACACCACGCCTGGCTTGGAAATGGTTTGCCCCAACCCAATAGGCAAGCTGGTGTCTTCATAAGCTTGGTTGACCAGCGCGGTATCCACAAACCGATGGCGTTCAATCGTCCGCATGGCGTGCAACACGTGGTGATCCGTGATGCCCTGCCCCGCCAGTTTGCGGACCATATTCATACGCACAGCCGTCGAGTCCATGCCAACCCCTTGCGGCGGCAGCGAAACGGCCAATTTGGCGGGACTCACAGGCACACTTCGGGCAGTGGACAACACAGGCCGGGCGCCACTGACAGTTGAGCCCGAAAAGTCCAGGCGAGCAGGAAACGGCGGACGCTCTTTCACGAGCGCCTCAAACCTGCTCGTCGGACTGAGCGGCCGCAAGCGCCACGACAACCGGCCGATCGCCCAGTCGGGCTGCAGTTTGAGCCCAGTAACTCAAATGATCATGGTCCGTCAAGTCAACTTTCAGCGGCGTCATGGCCATGTAACCCTGGGTGGTGGCGTGAAAGTCAGTGCCATCAGCCTCGTCTTTCACGGGGCCTGCGGCACCAATCCAGTACATCGTGTCGCCCCGGGGGCTGACCTGGGTGATAACCGCCTCGGCCGCATGACGCCGCCCCAAACGACACAGCTTGACGTGACCGATCTCGTCGTAAGGCAAATTGGGAATGTTGACATTGAGCAGCCATGGGCTAGCCCCCACCAACTTCTGCCGCTCCATCTGCACCACCAAATCCCGGGCCTTGCGGGCTGCCGACTCCAAATGCAGCCAATCCCGATCAACCTGAGAAAACGCAATCGAAGGAATCCCGAACAGAAAACCTTCCATGGCCGCACCCACCGTGCCGGAATAGATGGTGTCATCGCCCATATTGGCACCATTGTTGATGCCCGCCACAATTAAATCAGGGCGATAACCCAGCAGCCCCGTCAATGCAATATGAACGCAATCCGCAGGCGTACCGTTGACGTATCGAAATCCATTACTGTCCTGGTGCACATACAGGGGCGAGTGCAGTGTTAACGCATTGGACTTGGCACTGTTATTGTGTTCAGGAGCGACCACCTCGACATCGGCCACATCCTTCAGCGCCTCATACAGTGCCACGATTCCGGGAGCCCGGTAACCGTCATCATTGGAAATAAGAATTTTCATAAGCGAGGGAGTTTGTTGCAAATTGTAGGCGTCAAAACCGATCCAGCATCGGAGAAGCAGAAGTGTGATTTTGAGCTTCACACGTTGCGCTCCAAGGCATGTACGGCTCGCACCCAAACCTAAGCACCCCAGCCTGCAATGACAACCCCGTGCAGATTTGAATTCCCACGAAGGCCAAAAAAATTCCCGCTGCTACTCTGAAATAGCGCGGGAATCAATGTTTATTGGGGTGGCTGATGGGGCTCGAACC